>JAGHUZ010000179.1 GCA_018064575.1 Candidatus Minthomonas equi | reverse complement strand
GTATTCTCTCACGTCTGGAACACCATTCTCAGGAAAGCGATGAGACTTTCAGTCGCAAAGCACTGTTCAGCTCCGAACAGATATGCCCTGTCTGTGGCGGCAAACGTCTGAAAAAGGAATCCCTTTATTTCAAACTGGATGGTCTTGACATTTCACAGGTCTCGGATATGGACATTTCCGACCTTTATGAATGGGTGAACACCCTTCCGGAACGTCTTGACGAAAAACAGAACAGAATAGCGGCTGACATAATAAAGGAACTGCGTGACAGAATCTCATTTTTGACTGCTGTGGGGCTCGATTACCTTACTCTTAACCGCGCTACGCGGACATTGAGCGGAGGTGAAAGCCAGCGCATACGGCTTGCTACCCAGATAGGATCCAAATTGGTCAACGTACTTTATATTCTGGATGAGCCCAGCATAGGCCTGCACCAATCCGACAATATCAAACTCATCAATTCCCTGAAATCCCTCCGGGATGAAGGCAATTCCGTAATGGTGGTCGAGCACGACGAAGAGATGATGCGGGAATCCGACTGGGTAGTGGATTTAGGCCCCGGCGCAGGGGAAAATGGGGGTGAATTGCTCTTCAGCGGACCTCCGACACTTCTGGAAGGGATTGATACTGAACTGCCTCAGTCTCTCAAGGAGGCAGTATTTCCAGAAAATGGCAAGGCGCCTGACTCTATGACGGCTCTATATATTTCTCATAGAAGGGAAATTGAAGTTCCGAGGGTGCGTCGCCCCGGAAACGGATTGTTCCTCAAGTTGAAGGGAGCCTGCGGCAATAATCTCAAAAACGTGGACATATCGATTCCGCTCGGATGTCTTGTCGGCGTAGCCGGAGTCAGCGGGAGCGGAAAGTCGTCACTGATTCTGGACACCCTTATGCCGGTGCTGAGCAATAAATTCTACCATTCGCTCTTCACACCTCTCCCGTATCGTGAGATTGAAGGTATCGAAGGAATCGACAAGCTTATCGAGGTGGACCAGTCTCCTATCGGTCGTTCTCCGAGGAGCAATCCAGCTACTTACACAAATGTCTTCGGAGACATCCGCAAACTCTTCGAAAGTACTCCTGATGCCAAAATCCGAGGGTTCGATGCCGGTAAATTCTCATTTAATGTCAAAGGAGGAAGATGTGAGGTGTGCAAGGGTGCCGGAGTGGAAGTCATAGAAATGAATTTCCTGCCATCTGTCAATGTGAAATGCAAGGAGTGCAACGGAAAACGCTTCAAGCCGGATATACTGGCCGTAAAATATAAAGGGAAAAGCATAAGCGACGTTCTCGATATGACTATATCACAGGCAGTGGATTTCTTCTCCGCCATTCCATCGATATACAACAAAATCAAAACTCTGGAAGAAGTGGGGCTCGGGTACGTCAAACTTGGACAGGCATCCAATACTCTCAGCGGAGGTGAAAACCAGCGTGTCAAACTTGCCACGGAACTCTCACGACGCAGCACTGGTCGTTCACTGTATCTCCTTGATGAACCCACTACAGGTCTTCATTCAGAGGATATCAGAATTTTGATGGGAGTCTTGCATAGGCTTGTGAACCAGGGTAATACTGTCATAATCATAGAACATAACCTGGATGTTTTAAAATCTGTCGATTATCTTTTCGATATGGGACCCAAGGGAGGCTCTGCCGGAGGAATGATAGTGTCACAGGGAACACCGGAACAAGTGGCTCTCGATTCGCGTTCAGTGACCGGACCTTTCTTGAAAAACGTCCTTAACTGATTTTGGCACTGTTCTCAGAAGCCATTAATTTAAAAGCTTCTTAGTTTATAGGAAAGAATTCTGTCCTGATACCGTCACCCATAGACAGAATCGCATAGCCGGCATCTTTCTGTCCGTATTCCAAAGCATCGATGATAATGTATTCCACACCTTTGAATATTGTCTGCTCCCGATGGTGGTCGTGTCCGGACAACACGAGATTCACTCCATATTTCCGAAACAAATCAGTTAAATCATAGGCTTCTTCCAAGGGGAAATTACTGGTATGTCCCTGCGACATCTCTTTCATAAAAAAATGGGTATGGGTGAAGACCACTATGTTCCTGCAGTCGCTGCATTCGGACTTGAGAGTCTCTTCCAGCCATTCTCTCTGTCTGGCTCCGAGCGTGCCTCCGCCCGATTCGACACAGATGAAAATATCCCTTGCGGAAGGCGTAATAACTTCAAAGCAGTATGTCGAGGTGCCGAAACTTTTTTGGAAATCCTTCCATCTGCCCCAGTAAAGGTCGTGATTGCCGGCAGTGAGGAAGATTCTGCGTCCTGACTCCTGAATCGCTGCGGTATGGGAAATGAACGTGTCGAATGGTTTCTCCCCGTTTACCAAATCACCGAGGCAGAGTGCGAATGGCACGGTACCTTCATCTTGAATGAAGATATTTACGAACTTGTCAAGATTCTGTGTTTCATCCTCCAGATGGCAGTCCGTCATAACATAGACTCCGTAATCATCGGAATCCGTGTGTATGGTTGGAATGGGGTGAGCGGCATTATACTCCATTGACTGTCCGAATCTTCCATCGGCATCTGCCCCGGAGGGAGCTATCATTCCCGCAAAATAATATTTGTCACAGGAAATAATACAGAGGGCAATGACCAATATATTGAAGCAATTTTTCATACAGTCTAAAATTTATAACTGACACCTGCCTTCGTCTCGATTCCGTAAAATGAAGCTATCTGATGAAACATCCCGGCCTGCTTGAATTTGATGGAGGCCAGCAGGCTTAACTTTTCATTCAAATCGAAATGTCCGTCGATAAAAAACATTGGCTGCCACATACGTTCGTACTCATATTCATCGAAATTGGAAATGCCTCCTCCCACGTTCCAACGGCATTTTACGGGCCTTACTTGGAAGGCGACGCGGTAAGCAAGATTCAGGAGAGTTTCCCCTACGTAGTTCCCTTCTGATGCATTCGAAGTGTCGAATATTCCTCTGTAGGACAGACCGAGTTGTGCGCTGATATAATCCATCCGGTAGCCTGCGCTTGCCGCAAGGGTAAGTTCCATCACTTTGTATTTGAAAAGGTCTCTGCATAGGGCGGACGCATCTATGAAGATTTCTCCCACCCGGAGTTTGAATTTCGGCCGGGCAGTGAGCGATGCCGCAAAAACTCCGGAACTCAGGATTTCCGCATTCGCCATCATCTCGAAATGGTTTGACAGCGGAAAAAATCCGCGGACATCGAGGCCTCCGAAATTCTTCCAAGTGGAATTGTATCCATAATCGACATAAGCCGCTACAGTATATTTGTCGCTGCCGTATGTCTGGGCACCGAGATTTACTCCTGTCAGCAGAAACAAAATGAAAACTGTGATTCGAATCTTCATACTTTTGAAAACAACTCCTTATTTCTTGAGCCATAGCTCCGGATTCTGCTTGGTCATCCCGTTCCAAAGTTCAAAATGGAGTATAGTGTTACCTTCGGGTGTCGTTTCGATGATTCCGATTTCCTGTCCTTGTGAAACTTTCTGACCGGCTTTCACAGATGTCTTTTTCAGTTTGCAGTAAAAAGTGTAATACTGGCCGTGCTGTACGAGTACGCATTGATTATAACCTGGTATGACGGTTATGTGTTTTACGATTCCGCTGAAAACGGATACGGCCGCAGCACCGTTGTCCGTAGAAATGTTAATTCCGTTATTGAAAGGAAGTTTTACGTTCTTGAAAACGGGATGATTCGACTGACCGTATGGCTCCACGATAACTCCGTTGATTACCGGATGTGGGAGAAGTCCCTTGCGGGAGGCGAATTTTTCAGTCAGATTAGTGAAATCTTCGGATGAAGTTTCATCCGTGGCCTGCTGCTGGGCTTTAACGGCTTTAGCTATGAGAGCCTCGATTTCCCGATTAATCCGTTCCATCTCCTTGCGTTTGGCGGATAGTTGCTTTTTGATTTTTGTTTCTTGACTGGATAACTTTTGCAGGGATTTTGTCAGTGCCGTTTCTTCCGAGGACAAGCGGTCGAATTCCTCCTGTCGGAGTTTCTGCTCCGCATCGGCAGTTCTTGCCATTTCATCGAACATTTTTCTCTCCTTGTCCAGAGAGGTTCTGGTGGAGGTGATTTCTTCGGCTTGAACTTTCAGTGCCGATGAGATGTTCTTGAAATATTGCCAGCGCCTGACTGCCTGTGGAATGTTTTCACTGGCAAGCAGGTACATAAACCATATTTTGGTATCCCTGTTTTTATATGCGTTGTAAACGAGATTTTCGTAATGTCGGGTCAAAGTGTCAAGCCGCTTGTCCAGTTTTTGAATCTGGACAGTTTTGGCGGTGATGTTCTCCTTCAGGAGCGAAATGCGCGCATCCATTTTCGAAATGAGCAGTTTTCTGTTTTTGATTTTTTTCTGCGTGAGCGCCAGAGAGTTCAGATCATTCTTCTGCTGTGTCTTATTATTCGAAAGTTGTCTGTTTATGAGTTCTATTTCTCTCTCCAACGTGTCTTTCATCTCACTGTATGTGGATATGTCTTGAGCTGATGCGCTCAATGTGCAGCAGAGCGAAAGCAGAAAAACTGTTATATATTTGAAGGTCACGTTCTTCATTTGCCGATTTCTTCCTTTCTGGCCTTGATTTTTTCCGCTATGTTCAGAGATGCGTCAAGTTTTTCAGCCTGTTCATAGTAAATCAGTGCCATCTCGTGATCTTTGAGGGCCCATAATACGTCTGCATAGTGGTCCATAATGACTCCGTTTTCCTTGCCCCCGAAGAGCATAGCCCTCTTGAACTGGGCTTTGGCTTCCTGATAATCTCCGGTCAGATAAAGCAGCCATCCGTATGTATCCAGATAAGTGGGATTATCCGGTTCATTCAAGATGGTTTTCTTGCTCATTTTTAACCCGTTCTGGTAATCTTTACCGATTTTGGTCAGAAAATATGCGTAATTGTTCAACAGCGGTATGTATTCCGAGTCAATGGCAAGTCCTTTTTTATAATAGAATTCCGCCTTCTTCAGTTCACCGATTTCCTGATACAAATCGCCGAGTGCCGTACAGCAGGAGAGACGGATGGAGGGATTATCGGTTTTCTTCAGCTGTTTCCTATATGTCTGTATGGCTCCATCAATGTCTTTCAGATGCCATAAGGCCACGGCCAGCACTTCGCTCAAAGTTTCGTCATCCGGAAACTTTTCCATCATTTCCCGTACCCCCACTTCAAGTTCCTCCCACTTCTGTAGATAATACAAGGCTGAAATATACTCGATACGTATATCGTGTGCATCAGGGAACAGTCTTGAATTTTCCCGGTACAGGTCGAGAGCCTCGTTCCTGCGGTCGGAGCGCATATAATACGATGCGACAGTCCCTATAGCGGCAGAGTC
>JAGHUZ010000197.1 GCA_018064575.1 Candidatus Minthomonas equi | reverse complement strand
ATGCTCAATCCGGATATCATCACCGGTATCTCCCTTTTCCTGTTATTCGTGGCCATCGGAGTCACTCAGGGATATGTCACCGTGCTGCTGGCCCATATTTCATTCTGCACCCCGTACGTCATACTCAGCGTTATGCCCAGGCTCACACAAATGAACCCGAATGTCTATGAAGCTGCCCTGGACCTTGGAGCAACACCTGCCAAAGCCCTCAGGAAGGTGATTATTCCCCAAATCAGACCGGGAATGATTTCTGGATTCATCCTGTCCTTCACCCTGTCACTGGATGATTTCGCCGTCACCCTCTTCACCAAAGGGAACAGAGGTCTCGATACCCTTTCGACATATATCTACGCAGACGCACGAAAAGGCGGACTCACCTCTGAACTGCGTCCGTTGATGACCATAATATTTCTGACTGTCCTCATCCTGCTGATAGTCGTGAATATCCTTTCTTCCAAATCAAACAAAAAGAATAATTAACCTATTTATTTCCACGAAATGAAAAGAATCCTGCTTTTGTCCGCCTGTCTGCTTATGAGCTGCACGTTTGCGTTTTCCGCACCTGACAGGGAACACACCCTCAAAGTGTATAACTGGGCCGACTACATCGATGAAGACCTTATCCCCGAATTCGAAGCCTGGTATAAGGAACAAACCGGAGAAGAGGTCAAAATCATCTACCAGTTATTTGACATCAATGAAGTGATGCTTTCCAAAATCGAAAAGGGTCACGAAGACTATGACGTAGTCTGCCCTTCGGATTACATTATCGAAAGGATGCTGAGGGATGACCTGATTCTCCCCATAGGCAGAGATTTCGGCGATACGCCTAACTACATCGATGGAAATCTCTCCCCTTTCATCACAGAATCCTTCAAGGACATCGACGGTAGCGGGAAAAATGCATCCGACTATGCTGTCGCCTATATGTGGGGGACTGCCGGATTCCTATATAATACAAAATACGTTACCCGCGAAGAAATGATGTCCTGGGGGGGCCTCGCCAACCCGAAATATGAAGGCAGGATTTTTATAAAAAATGCCGTACGCGATGTGTATTCCCCTCTTCTCACCTACCTCAGAAATGATGAGCTCAAAGCCGGCAAAATTACTCTCGATGACATTATGCGGGACTCTTCCGATGAATCTATCGCCAAAGTGGAAACTTTCTTGAAAAGCATTTCGAAGAACATAGCCGGCTGGGAGGAAGACTTCGGAAAGGAACAGATGACAAAAGAGAAAGCCTGGATTAATTTCACCTGGAGCGGTGACGCCAGCTGGGCCATAGAAGAAGCCGCTGCCATCGGTGTACCTCTCGATTACGAAGTTCCTCAGGAAGGAAGCCAGATATGGTTTGACGGATGGGTTATTCCCAAATATGCCGTAAACAAAAAAGCCGCCGAGTATTTCATCAATTTTATGTGCAAACCCGAAAACGCCATAAGAAATATGGATGAAATCGGTTATGTCAGCGCCATTTACGGAGATACCGTACTTGATTATATGACCGACGGGAATTTCCCTCCCATAAATGTTTCGTACTTCTTCGGAGAAGGTCACGACAGCGTATGCGTAAACCCGGTATTCTACCCCGACCAGTCCGTCATCGACAGATGCCATATTATGCACGACAGCGGAGAACGCACACAACTCCTGCTTGAGATGTGGGGTAGAGTCAAGGGGGACAACGCCAGCAGCATCACCTATATTATCGTCTTCGCAGCCATCATCGTCATCATCACTATGGCTGTAATATCGATAGTAAGGAAGAACAGAAAACGTAACAAAATAAAGTCCAAAAAGAGGAAAACTGCCAGATAACCATCTGGCGGTACAAGGCTGCCTGCGAAAAGCAGGATAAGGGCCATCTTATTTTACAAGTTCCGGATTAATGACCATCGGTCTGTCATTTTCGTCGATTTGCGCATCGACCGGTGTGACAGCGCCTTGACCGTCCATATACGGGTCATTGACCAAAACTTCCTGAATTCTCGTAACATCCACATCCTGAACGTTTCCCTTGCCGGCAAATGCCGCGGCAAGTCCGCAGGACTGTCCCATACCGAGGAACACGGGTTCCATCCTGATGGAACCGAATGCAATGTGGCTTGAGGATATGCAGACCGGAACGAGAAGATTTGTACATTCTTCACGCTTTGGTGTCAGGCTGCGATAGGATATGGGATAAGGACTGCCGCCACCGACTTCAACGTCTCCTTCATTTTTGACCATAAGTTTGCCATCCTTTTCCACGACGATGCGCTCGCAGTTATGCGAATCCATCTGATATGCGGCATATCCGATTCCGTCCGTAATATCGGCCTTGCCTTCACAGTCCGCCTGAGTGGCGACATATTCACCTATGAGACGTCTCGCTTCACGCACATAAAGCTGGTGGGTGAAATTTCCCGTGCGGACATATTCATCCTTAGCCCAACCCCACTTACTGATTTCATTCTGAAGCACTTCAGGAACTCTCGGATCAGAGACATAGAAATACATCAGTCCCAAAGTGTAATCCTTATGCGCTTGAATAATCTTCTCCCTCTCTTTCCAGTCTGCATCAGGATAATCGTGATTCATTCCTATCATATCTGTTGAGAAGGGACCCCTGTTATTGACATCCGTCTTGTTATTGGGCATAAGGCTCCAAATGAAGTATTCGCTCAATCTCGGTTCAGGGTCCGATTCAAATACACGTACGAGAAGCTCATACTTGGTCGAATCATAATTTTCAGGTCTGGAAAAAGGAATCAGGTTGTCAGGGTCACAGGAAAGACACAGGCGGTAGTTATATGCCTGTTCGTACTTGTCACCCGCTCCGGGTGCCTTGAGTTTCCAGTCTTGAATTCCCCAAAGCAGACCGTTGTCCGGGTCTCCTTTTATGACGAAAGGATCGATGCCGTCACGGAACTGATGGTAAATACTGAGATGGGAACCGTTACACGTCTCCCCATACACACTGCTGTCCTCCCTGCCGACTGCATAGCTGACTCCTGCCATTGCCATCAAATCCCCTTCATAAGTGCAATCGATAAACTGCTCTGCATTAATCGTAACAGATTCTCCCGATTTTGTCTCACAAGTGATGGATTTGATGCGTGTACCTTTCTTTTCTACCGAACTAAGGTAGTAACCCTGCATCAACTTGATTTTCGGATTATCCAGATATTTCATCAAAATATTTTCAGCCACGTGCGGTTCGAATGTCCACTGCTCCGGTGTACCGTAATACTCTCCGAGTTTACGATAGAACTGCCTAGCAAGTCCTATCACCGCTTTCTTGTTCCCGATATCTGTCTGACCAAGACCTCCGGTCGTCATTCCCCCAATCGTGATGTCAGGGCAGATAACAGTCACGTCGCAGCCTTTCTGAGCAGCAGCATAAGCTGCTGTTACACAGGCAGAACTGCCACCATAAATACATACTCTAGTATTCCGGCTGCACGATACTGTGAGCAATATTCCGATGAGTACAATAACTGAAAATACGTTTCTTTTCATTGTTTTATAGTCATTATTTCCAATTTATAACGATGCCAGCGCTATGGCTGCGACCGCCTCTACCACTACACTGCAGCGAAGTGCGATACAGGTATCGTGACGGCCCTTGATGGAAAAGCTTTCCATCCTTCCCGTTTCAAAATTGAAACTCTCCTGAAG
>JAGHUZ010000057.1 GCA_018064575.1 Candidatus Minthomonas equi | reverse complement strand
ATATAGGCCTTGCCGCTTTGCTTGGTCTGGGTGGAATCGGTTCAGTATATGGAACTACCATAGCTGGAAATGCCGCCGAAGGCGCATTGAAGAAAAATCCTGGAAAATCTGCGAGCTATATGATTTTGTCAGCTCTGCCCGCTACCCAGGGACTTTACGGATTCGTGGCCTTCCTGATGTGGCCTAAAGACATCGCTACTATGGAAGCAAACGGTTTCATTTATTTCGGAATAGGACTCTTCATCGGTCTTGTGCTGCTATTCTCGGCTTTGCGTCAGGGACAGACTGCCGCAAACGGTATTATGAGCATCGGTGACGGTCACGATGTTCAGACGAACACTATGATTTATTGTGCTCTTCCAGAGTTTTACGCTATTCTCGGTCTTATCGCGGCTTTGATGATATAGCTCATTGATGGTTTCTTCTGGAAGAAACAGAATCCAAAGAAAGAAGGTCGGCTGAAAGGTCGGCCTTCCTTTTTAAAGCGAAGTTCCGGTGATTTTATCGGTTATTCTTTTTCTCGCGCTCCCGTTTGAGGTATGCTTTGGTGTATGCCTTGCCGTTTTTGATGTGTTCGGAATAGGTGCTGGCGAAATTATGAGTGCCGTTGAACTCGGGTTTGGCGGCGAAGAACAGATAGTTCGTCTTTTCGTAGTGGAGAACGGCTTCGATGGCCGACTTCGTAGGAACACAAATCGGTCCCGGGGGGAGTCCGGGATATTTGTAAGTATTGTATGGTGAATCGATGGAGAGGTGCCGTTTCAGTACCCTTCTGATATTCGGCTCCTTGTCCAGATGTGCGAAAATTACGGTAGGGCAGGCTTGAAGCAGCATTCCCTTGTGCAGTCTGTTCATATACACACCGGCTATGGTGGCCATTTCCGGAACGTGGTTGGTCTCGCCTGTCACTATGGAGGCCAGTGTCATAACCTGATTTTTGTCAAAATGCATTTTTTCTGCCGCAAGACATCGCTTTTCGTCCCAGAACTTGTCATACTCCAACTTCATTCTCAAAAGAATTTTTTCAGGTGACGAAGTCCAGTACATTTCGTATGTGTCCGGAATGAACATTCCGATGTAAGTTTCCTTTTTGAACCCCAGGGAGTCTATGGTTTCAGAATCGAGGAAGGCTTCGGCGAATTCCGTTGAATCAGCCTCGAATGCCTTGGCGAAGACACCGCACAGCCTGGGTACAGTTTTCGTATATCCCCTGAAACTGAATTTTATAGGAGTCTCCCACCCGAAAGTGAGGGTGTTGATGATTTGGGAATTGTTCATCCCCGGTTTGAAAATATAATGTCCTTTCTTGAAATGGTTCAGTCCGATTTTTTTTGAAGCTCTTTCGAAGCTTTTCCATTTGGTAAGGAATTCACGGGAACGGAGGGTGTCGATAAGTCTTTCGTATGTATAGCTCCTGTCTATGAATAATTCCGTTTCCTGAATGACATTCGGCTTCTTGAAGGTGATATAGTAATAAAGGAAAAACACTGCTGCAGCCAGAATGATGATGCCGGCCGTGCACGAAATTATAGTAATGGTTTTTCTGGTCATTTCTTTTTCTTCTTATTGCGCAGATATACGGTATCTCCCGGAACCGGTTCATCTGAGGAAGAAGCCAGATTATATTTGCGAATGTATGGGAGTCTGACGCCGTATTGCTGGGAAATGCTGTAGTAGCTGTCTCCTTTTACGGCTATATGAGTCTTGTTTTTTCTTGAAGCTTTCGTCTTTTTCGGTGCAAGGTAAACTTTTGTGCCCGGTTCGGGCTTGTCCTGCTGTTTGGGCGCGTCATTATATCTTTTCAGGTCAGACTTGTAAAGATTGAATTTTTTCGCAAGTGATGCATAGCTGTCGGACGGACCGGCTACTACGTATTTGATTTTGTTATTGATTCCAACGGTTCCTGCGGCCATTGAGGCGGGAACGGCTGTGGCGTTCGTGGTTTTTGCGATATTCGCGGCGGCTGCGGTTCCTGCCTTTTTATCTTTTTTGTGTCCCGATGGTTTGTCAAATTGGTCCAGATGATATTTTTCAATCAGGGAAATCAGCAGTACCGCATATCTCGGATTGGTCGCATATCCGGCCGAGAGCAGTCCTTTGGCCCAACTGCGATAGTCCGTGGTGGCATATTTGAATAGAAAAGCATAACGTTCCCTATATGCTATGAATTTTGAATGATCCTGATATGATGCTTTCGCTGTCGGGTATTTCCTGAAACATTCTTTTTTTCTTTCGGCATCTATGCGATATGTGGCACCGTCCCAACCGCTATGACATTTGATGCCGAAATGATTATTGGCCTTGACCGCAAGTTCTGAGTTTCCCCAGTTCGATTCAAGCCCACCTTGTGCCAAAGTGATGCTGGCTGGGATACCGTGTTCCTTCATCTCTCCGATGGCTATGTCTTTATATTTGGCGATATATTCTTCGGGAGAAATCTTGAGTGCATTCACCGATTCGGGAAACGAAACGAGAATGAGGAGAAAAAATATTGCTCGGGAAATGAACTTTTTCATAAACAAATGCAAAGATGGCAAAAAATTTGTACCTTTAATTATCGTAACAAAACATTTCTGCATTATGAAAGAAATTAAAACTATCGGAGTTCTTACATCTGGAGGTGATGCGCCGGGGATGAATGCCTGCATCAGGGCTGTGACCAGAGCCGCTATTTATCAGGGCTGGAGAGTTATGGGTATCCATAGAGGTTATCTAGGACTTTATGAAGGAGATATCAAGGAACTGACTACCGAAAGTGTTTCCAATACCATTAAAATGGGCGGGACCATTCTCAAGACAGCCCGTTGTATGGAATTTATGACTGAGGATGGCAGGAAGCAGGCCTATGAAAATGTTCTCAAATTCGGAATCGATGCGCTGATAGTTATCGGAGGTAACGGTTCTCTGGCAGGCGCTCAGGTTTTTGCTCTTGAATATGATATCCCGGTAATCGGAATTCCCGGAACCATCGACAATGACCTTTACGGTACCAAGGCTACCATCGGATATGATACAGCACTGAATACCATCGTGGAATGCGTCGATAAAATCCGTGATACAGCTTCCAGCCACGACCGGATTTTCTTCATCGAGGTTATGGGGAGGGATGCCGGTTTCCTGGCTCAGATGAGCGCCATCGCAGCGGGAGCTGAAGCCGCATTGATACCGGAAGACAATACGGGAAAGGACCAGCTGGGGGAATTCATCAGCCGCGGTATCCGAAAAAGCAAGAACAGTTCCATTGTTATCGTATCTGAGAGCCCTAAGGATGGTAAAGGGGCGGAATACTATGCCAAACGTGTCCGGAAGGAATATCCTCAGTATGATGTCCGTGTTTCGATTTTAGGTCATCTTCAAAGAGGGGGTACTCCGTCATCGGTGGACCGCATTCTGGCCAGCCGTCTGGGTGTTGCAGCCATTGAGGCCTTGAATGAGGGACAGAGAAACATTATGGTGGGAATCGATTCGAATGAAATCGTATATGTCCCTATCAACAGGGCCATAAAGATGGATAAGCCGATAGACAAGGATTTGATACATCTTCTCAGTGTCCTGTCTATCTGATTCCAAATTATGCTATTTTTGTATAAAATTAATTTTTATGAAGATAAGGACCATTGTTTCGGGTTTATCCCTTTTGCTTTTGTTTTCCTGCAGCTCCAAGACGGAAAAGCTTTCATTGTTTAACGGTGTTGACCTGACCGGATGGGTCGCGGTTACTGATACGGCCGGAAGTGTTTCTAATGCTGAAGTGTTCACTGTCAGGGATGGTATGATAGCTGTCACCGGCCAACCTTTCGGTTATCTCCGTACCGATAGGAAATATGGGGATTATACTCTCCACGTTGAATGGAGATGGGTGGGGGAAGGTACCAACAGCGGTATTTTCCAGAGAGTTCAGGATGGCGACAGGGTTTGGCCTGCTGCGATAGAGTGCCAGCTGCACGTCGGTGATGCCGGAGATTTTGTTTGCCTTGGCGGTGCCAGAATTCCGGAAGTGGATGCTCCGCCTCAGGTGAAGTTCCCTGTCAAGGAACGCAATTCGACAGACTCTGATATCGAAAATGTGACAGGGGAGTGGAACACTGCCGAAATTATCTGTACTGGAAAGAATATCAAGGTGTATATCAACGGCTCTTTTGAAAATGAATGCACCGCACCTGTTGAAACAGGATATATTGCTCTTCAGAGCGAAGGGGGGCCGCTGGAATTCAGGAATATCTACTTGCTGCCCAGGTAGAGCAGTATCATTCCGATGATTATCATTCCGAGGTCGATGGCCTTGGAACGGAGGTTCTTTTCACGGAAGATGAGGGCGGCGCACAGGAATGAAATGACTACAGAACCGCGACGAATCATAGAAACCACAGATATCATAGCTTTCGGGTCTGAAAGGGCGTGGAAGTAGGCGAAGTCAGCGATGGAAAGAGCAGTCGCTATGATTGGGATGGCCCAGGATCAATGAAATGGCCCGGTCTCCTTTCTGTGCGGAAACCAGATGATGGCTGCCGCCATACACATCAGCAGGAACTCATAGAGGGTGAACCATCCCTGGGAAAATACCGGATTCAGGAAAGTGAGAATAAATCTGTCGTACAGCGCACTTGCCGCACCGAAGATGGTGGCGGCCATTACGAAAAATATGGCTTTGTTCCTTTTGAAATCTATCCCTTCGTTTTTCCTGGATGACACTCCGAGCAGGTATATGCTGAAGAGGGATATGATGACGCCTCCCCACTGGAGCAGGTTTAGTCTTTCGTCGAAAATTATGATAGCTCCCAGCAGTACGAAAA
>JAGHUZ010000193.1 GCA_018064575.1 Candidatus Minthomonas equi | reverse complement strand
GTGTAGAGAACGGGTTTTTTCGATGAGATTAGAGCAAGTATGCCTCCATTCCAGGGGTTGACCTGAACGCAAACATATCCTTCAATACCTTCTTTGGCATCAAGTTTCAACATCTCACGGACATTATCGTCGCCATTGGCCTTAGCAGGAATGAATTCCACTTCAGGTACCCCTGCATTGAGTTTGCGTACCATATCGATCATATCCGGACGAAAGTCATATCCGATATTGGGCCAGTCCGGCCGGTCTTGAACGTCAGCGAGATGTGACAGGAAGTAAACTTTGACTTTTATTGCATCCTTTTTCCCGGCAGAACCCGTAATTTCGGGAGTGAGGTTTCCTGCAGTGGCATAAGGAACGCCGGTGACAGCCGCAGCTGAGGCTAGCGCACTCATTTTAATGAAATCTCTTCTTTCCATAAATATTTGGTTTATTGATGAATGTCGGTAAACAAAATAACGGAGTTTTTATTTGTTTTTATAGTATTTGGGCCACAAAACAGCCATTCTGCGGGCTATGTCCTGCTCTTTGACATTGGTGCCCGGCCCATAGAATACGGTGCCTTCAAGCCCTTCAGGAAGGAATTCCTGGTCTACGAAATTACCTTCGAAGGAGTGTGCGTATTTGTAATCCTTGGCATATCCAAGCTCCTTCATAAGTGATGTGGGGGCATTCCGTAAATGGAGTGGGACGGGGTAGTGGTCATCTTTCCTTACGGCGTCAAGGGCAGTGTCTATGGCCACGATAGCACTGTTGCTCTTGGGTGAAGTGGCGAGGTAGATGGCACATTGGGACAGAATGATTCTTGCCTCCGGCATACCTATCTTGTGTACTGCATCGAAGGTGGCCTGTGCAAGCAGAAGGGCATTCGGGTTTGCGAGCCCCACATCTTCGCAGGAAAGGATGAGCATCCTTCTGGCGATGAAGAGTGGGTCTTCGCCTCCGGCAAGCATTCTGGCCATCCAGTAAATGGCTCCGTTGGGGTCAGAACCGCGCAGACTCTTGATGAAGGCGGAGATGATGTCATAATGCATCTCTCCACCTTTATCGTAGATAGATATGTTTTCTTGAAGCCTTTCGGCTATTATGGCATCGCTTATTTCAATCGCTTCCCCTGGTTTGAAAGAGTTTACGACTATTTCGAGGATGTTGAGGAGTTTACGGGCATCCCCTCCGCTGTAACGGAATAGGGCGGAAGTCTCCTTTACGCTTATGTCTCGCTTGGAAAGGTAGGGATCCTTAGTTAGAGCTCGGTCCAGTAGCTTCTGTAAATCAGTAATTTCCAGTGATTTCAGTACATAAACCTGACATCTGGACAGAAGCGGTGTAATCACTTCGAAAGAGGGGTTTTCCGTAGTGGCTCCAATCAGTGTCACCATACCGGTTTCGACCGCTCCGAGAAGGGCGTCCTGCTGGGCTTTGGTGAAACGGTGAATCTCATCAATGAAAAGAATGGGGGAGGCCTGTCGAGAGAAGATAGAATTTTGTGAAGCCCTTTCAAATACATCCCTGAGTTCTTTAACACCGGAACTTATGGCAGACAGAGTGTAGAATTCCCTATCGAGATGTTTGGCTATGATTTGAGCCAATGTGGTCTTACCGACACCCGGTGGCCCCCATAAAATGAAGGATGAAATATTTCCGGACTCTATCATTTTTCTGAGAACCGAATCCTGTCCGACGAGATGTTCCTGTCCGACATAATCATCAAGGGATACAGGACGCATCCTCTCAGGAAGTGGTATCGATATTGAATATTGGGACATAATCGTTATTGTATCAGATATCAGAATTTGGTGATGGTGACAGGGTCGGTATTTCTGATTGTTATCTGACGCTTCTTACCTGCATATTGCAGTGTTACACGGCCAGGCTTGTCACCACGGACAGTTACGCCGGTAAGATGTCCCGCAGCCCATTTGATATCGACTGAACATCCACCGCGTGCACGGAGGCCTTTAACTTCCCCGTCTGTCCATTGCGAAGGGAGTGCGGGAAGAAGAACTAAGCTGCCGGTGTGTGACTGGAGGAGCATTTCGGCGATTCCTGCTGTTCCTCCGAAGTTACCGTCAATTTGGAATGGTGGGTGATTGTCAAACATATTTGGAAGAGTCGATTTGCCGAGGAGGGCATTTACATTGGCCCCGGCTTCCTCTCCGTCAAAAAGACGGGCATAGAAATTAATCATCCAAGCACGGCTCCATCCGGTGTATGAACCGATTCTGGTCTCAGGATCTTCATTGTAGAAACGTCTCCTTTCGATAGTTCGCCGTGCTGCGGCATAAAGTTCAGGGGTGTCAGGATTGATGCTGGTACCCGGATGCAAACCGAATAGGGGAGATATGTGCCTGTGCCCCGGCTCTACTTCTTCATAATCTTCAATCCACTCCTGAATGGTGCCATAGCGCTTACCTACCTTGACTGGAGGTAGTTTGGCAGCCGCTTCGCGGACTCTGGCACACAATTGTTCATCTGTGCCAAGAACTTCAGCGGCTTTAAGATAGTTTCCGAAAAGTTCGTTTATGATTTCTATGTCGATGGTCGCTCCATAGGTGAATCGATGCTCTTCGCCATTGGAGAGACGATATGAGTTCTCCGGTGAATTCGATGGGGCGGTGACCAAATGGCCTTTTCCGTCATCGATAAGGAATGAGAGGACGAACTCCACGGATCCCTTGATGGTGGGGTAGGCCTTGCGTAGATAATCCTTGTCACCGGTGAACTGATAGTGTTCAAATTGATGCAGAACCAGCCAAGGACCGGCCATCGGGAAAGTTCCCCAGGCTATACCGTCGCTGATGCTTGTGTGTCCGAAAACATCACTGACATGATTTATCGTCCATCCTTCAGCATCGAATGTCTTGCGGGCAGTGGCAGTACCCGGGACGGAAATGGCATCTATCCAGTTTGAGAAGGGGAGAAAAGCTTCCGATAGATTGCAGACGTCTACAGGCCAGTAATTCATCTGAATGTTGATATTCGTATGGTAATCGGAATTCCAGGGGGCTAACAAGTCTCTGCACCAAATTCCCTGAAGATTTGCGGGCAGACGACCGGGTTCACGTGAAGAATCCATGAGCAGATATCGTCCGAATTGGAAATAGAGGGCTACGAGATTAGGGTCGGATCCGCCTTCCGAGATATTCTTGAGACGTACATCGGTAGGGATTTCATTTTTTGCGGGGTCTCCCATTTTCAGTGACACACGGTTCATGAAAGAGAGGTGGTCATTGATGTGGTCAGTGAGAACGGAATCGTATGATTTCGACTGAAGAGCCGCTATCTGACCTGCACAGAGAGCATCTGCATCTATGGTTCTGTCAAAGTCAAGTTTTGAAAAGTTATAATCGGTATTCATCGCTATGTAGAAGACTACTTCATCCGCATCTTCCACGTATAGGGAATTGTTGATTGGGGTGATTTTCCCACCTTTGTTGACAGCCTTTATTTGACCGGCGAATTTCATATGGGGACCTGCATCTCCGCAACTCCCGCTTGGAAGGTCGATTATCTGCCCATGAATGGAAAGAGCGTCATTGCCGCAGGGGCAGGCATAAGCATCCGCCTCTCTGGAATAGGATAGGGAGAAAGTCTGAGCGCCAGGATGGTCGGCAGTCATTCTGATAACCAGAATATTGTCGGGTGCGGAGGCGAATACTTCTCTGGTGTAAGTGGTTCCACCGTATGAATAGGTAGTGGTGCAGATTCCTTTGTCCAGATTCAGCTCACGGCGGTAACTGTCAAGATTTTTAATTTCGGGGAAAGAACTGGTCAAGGGGCGGTTGGGATCGGTAAAGTTGATGGAAAGTTCACCGAAAGTCTGATATGACCTGATGCACATTGGGGAACTTGTAAGGTATTTTTCTGCAAGAGCCAGAGCTTCTGAAATTTTATTTTCAAGGAAGCATTTCTGTATTTCCTTAAGATGTCCGTCCTGCTGAGCATCGGGTTCCTGGGGACATCCCGCCCAAAGGCTTTCTTCATTGAGCTGAATGGTCTCATTCCAAGGATTGCCGTAAACCATCGCGCCTATCCGTCCATTTCCTACTGGAATGGCATCGTTCCACTGGTCGGCGGCATGGTCGAACCATATTATATTTTGACTGAAAGAGAATTGGAATTGTGTAGAGAGGATAAAAATGAGAAGTAATGTTTTCTTTACCATACTATAATATTTAAGTTAATCTGATATCGGAAGAACTTGAACCTACCATAATGTCCGGCTTGAGACTGCTGTATTTGAATTTATGTTCTGATTCGCTCCAATAGCGCAATTTGCTGTCTGGAATGAAAATCTTTATGTTTTTCTTTTCTCCTGGTTGTAGCGAAACACGTGAAAATCCCTTGAGCTCCTTCAGAGGACTCTTTCCTTCATAATCGGGAATTCTGACATATACCTGAGCTACTTCGTCTCCGGCTCTATCTCCGGTATTTTCGATACTGAAGCAGACATTCCATCCTTTGCCACGGTGGGAGACCTTAAGTCCGGAATATTCGAAAGTCGTATAGCTCAATCCATATCCGAACTCATACAAGGGTTCATCTTCCAGATATTTGTATGTGCGTCCGTTGCTGACCTGATAATCATTGAAAGG
>JAGHUZ010000176.1 GCA_018064575.1 Candidatus Minthomonas equi | reverse complement strand
TCCTTGAGGAGAAAACCACTGGAAAGCGTTTCTTCTTCGTCAACACACATCTCGACCACGTAGGTGGAGTGGCACGCCGTGAAGGTGTAAACCTCCTGTGCAGGAAGGCAAAGGAAATCGGAGGTGACTGTCCTATGGTGATTACGGGTGACTTCAATTCCGGGAAGGAATCAAAGGGTATACAGCACGTCAAAAATTCAGGCCTCTTCCATACCTTTGAAATAGCGAAGGAAAAGAAAACCGGAATAGCAAGTTTCCACGGATTCCACGGACTCGAAAACATAGCGAAGCACATCCCCGAAAATCAACGTCCGGCCATCATCGACTATATCTTCATCAGCGAAGGTTCCTGCTCCTACTATGAGATAATGCCTGAGAAAAGTCCGGACGGCAGATTTGTATCCGACCACTGTCCCGTAATGGCAAGGGTCAGGTTGTAAGTATCTTCAAGCTCACCATATTCTGATTGAAGATATACTTGTAATCGATATCCTCGCAGAATGCTCCGGCCAGAGTAAGGCCCAGACCTATCTTGACATCCGAACCCTTGTACGCCAGGAGAGGATTGAAAGCCATTCCGTCATCGTGAATCATAATACGGACTGCACCGTCATCCGCCACATTCGCCGCCAGGTCTATGGAAGTGGCTTTACCGTGACGGATGATGTTGTTTATAAGTTCTTCCGCACACACCATAGAAGCATTCACGGTATGGGAACTGACTCCTTTTGATGATAAAAACGACTGCAATCTTGACACTGCCTCACCCAGCGACTGCGCCGCGGGCTGTACCGTTATATCCAATCGTTCCACTTCGTTTTGAATCGGAATAAGCAGGAACCTGCTCAATCGCGGATTCTTATGGCGCAGTATCATTTCCCATACCAATATCATCAGTCCGGTCACTACCTGACCGACGAAAAATCCTAACCAATTGCCACGCAGCCAAAGGAAGAACAACATCGGGAGCAGGGTCTGTGCTACGGAAAGCAACAAAGCCAATCCCTTACGGTTATAAAATTGAAACACCGGAAGTAAAATGCACAATATTGCCTGACAAACAATATTCAGGGAAAACAATGGCAGTGCCATCCTCACCATAGCGAGTCCGCTCCCTTCCTTAACGCCGAGCAGAGAACCGATTTGAGCAGGAAACAGCACCAGAAGAGCGGTAAACACTATAAAACAGATGCCCATAAAGGCATAGCCCCGTTTCATCAGCATCTGCATCCCCCGATTATCATCCAGTCCCTTCAGAATAGAGCCCACAGGCTGAATGGTCCTGAGTGTACCGTTGAGAATAATCATCGAGAAGGCGAAAAGTTGTACACATACCGCCAGAGCCACAAGTCCGTCATCGCCGAGATAGCGGGATGCTACGGAATTGCTCCCTACATATTGGACAGAAAGCAGCACGGTAGAAAAGAAGAACGGCAGCCCGATGGAGAATATCTTTCCAAGTTCCACATCTCCGGGTTTTATCCGACACAGGCGCAGAGTATCTTTCTTGCGGAAATGTGGCAATACCATAATGATACACACCACATACATAACGCAGGTGGCGATGGCAGCACCCGCGATTCCCCAGCCGCAGAACTTGATGAATATTATGTCGAACAGTATATTGAATACATTTCCCACTATGACGGCACGGGTAACCATCTTCGGATCTCCATCCACTGTAACGTACTGGTTAATCGTCAGCATAATAAGCTGCGGAGCACTCGAAATCAGGGTAACACGCATAAACGCATCTGACAGGGAACGCAGCTTTTCAGACTGACACAGCAGATTTGAGAGCTGATTGAACCACACCATACCTGATGCCGTAAACAACAGTCCCAGCAACAATGAAAAACCCACTGAAAACGAAAACAGCCTGTCAGCCGCCTTTCTGTTCCCCCTGCCTATGGACATTCCTGCCAGCATCGTGGAACTGGCCACATATAAACAGGTCACAGCGAAAAATGCCTGAAGCAAGGGCTTGTTCATATTGACGGCCGCCAAGGCATCGGCTCCAATGAGATTACCCACAATGGCCGCATCGACGATATTGGCTATCTGAGTAGCCGCCACAGTCAGAATAGAAGCCCACAGATACTGGTTAAAAGCCTTGTTTATCAGATTTGATGTCCTCTTCTGCATAATTCATTCCAATGAAAATGAGGGGGCCTTGGCTTCAGAACTGTAGAGCAGGTCGAAATCCAGGCCCAGAGATACGATTTCCTTGAGGAATGCGTTGAAATACACATCTTCACGCCAATCCTGCATAAAAACTATATAGAACCATCCGTCAGCAGCAGTAACCTCCATCAGTATTCCGATTCCAGTCGGCTCGCCCGCAGGGAAAAGAGCCTCGATATGCTCGTCACAGTTCCCGAATGACTTTTTACCGGTATAACTGATGGCAAAGGTCGTCTGATTGAAGAATGCCGCCATCCCCTGCCCTACGGCATTCAGTTTGTCTTCAAGAGTAGGAAGTCCGTTGACCGCTTCGCAGGCCGACTTGATTCCGGCTACAGTATGCAGCAGAACACTCGAATCCGAAAGGTAAAGAATATCGCCACGAAGTATGGTGTTCTGCATTTCGAGCGGCATATTTCTCATAGAACGTTCATAGACAAGAGGAAGGGTGGTCACCATATTGTGATGCGACTGTTCGGCCCCGACCACGCTGCGATAATCACAATATACCTGACTGATAATGGGTTCCCCAGCCTCGGGATGCAGTTTATCGACAGCACGACTCATAAGCAGGGAAAGAATGGTATTGGGTGTACCGTCACTGCTCCTGCACACCGACATCAAATCTTTTTCTTTCACGCGTATGAAGTGCTGATGCTGCCGCGTACGGGTGACAAGACCCTGTTCTTCGAGGCGCAGGGCCTTGGTCGGAATTTCCGGTACAGGCAGCAGGTCATCAGTCCCTGGAAGCGGCACCGTAAAGGGGTCGAAATATTCAGCAGGGTCTATCGGAGTGCCGGCAAGCAGGACACCCGGCATCTTCACCTCTTTCTTATACCGCATCCCGCAATAGTAATACATCAATGTATGAAGCACTGGACCACGCCCGCGCCCGTCGAATATGGCGTGTACGTTGTTGAAAAAAATATTTTTCCCGTAATAGGTCAGTGCGAAGAGATGATAGTTCGACTCCTGTCCGCACAGGGTCATCGGCTGGTCCGATTCCTTGACTACAAGGGACAGGTCATTGTCGGTCAGGGAATACCCCCTCTCATCGGCGATGATACGCTTCTTCAGATAAGGATAGCGCGTCATAGTGATTTCAAGCGCCTGCCGTAGCAGAGTTCCATCGACTTCATCCTTCATCCTGACTATATATCGGAAGGACTTGGATATGTTTTCGCTGAGGCAATAATAATCAAGCGTGTCACAGAAAAAGTTTTGCATAATCAGCTAGTTAAAAAGGTGCGCGAAATTTTTCCAGATGAGGTCAATGTACTTCTGGTCCATATTGGAGCGACTGGTAAAAACGAGGACTACCTCCTTTTCAGGATTCACGAATACCAAATTGCCTAACATACCTTCCATACGGTAAGTGCCGTGCTTTCCCTGCCACACGTAATAGCCGTAGCCCTGCGAATGGTCATTTTCCGAATCGTTCAGCACTTCAGAATCGGAAGACTTTGTGAATGCATTCGTCGGGCTGGACTCTACCAGCTTGGATGTCATAGTATCAACCCACTCTGCCGGCAGCAGCTGACGGCCGTTCCATTTGCCGTGCTGAAGCAGAAGCAGTCCCAGTTTGGCCATGTCTTCGGTGCAGAGTTTCATGCCCCAGCCTCCAACACATATGCCAGCCGGACTAACCTGCCACTCCATATCGGTAATATGCAGCGGTTCCAGCAGTCTCGGGGTTATGTAATCCACTACACCTGTGCCGGATGTTTTTTCTATGATTGCAGCTATTATATACGAAGAGAAGAAATTATAATAGAACTGTGTGCCAGGCATACTGATCTGACTGGACGCGAAGAATTCGCTTATCCAGTCGAAATCTGTATCTGCATTCTTTTTGAAGACGGAAAGCAGCTTGGGAGTCTCCTCAAGGCCGCAGGTCATTGTCAGAAGATGGCGTATAGTCATTGCAGCGAGTGTGTCCGAGACGTGTTCCGGGAGCTGTTCCGGAAAGAAATCCATCACCTTGTCCTCCACACTGAACAATCCTTCCTTCACAGCAAATCCAGCTGC
>JAGHUZ010000258.1 GCA_018064575.1 Candidatus Minthomonas equi | reverse complement strand
CCGATAATCTGAACGGCCCAGAGTCTGAGCTGCTTCTTGTGCCAGTTGACGGAACACATCGTACCCCATGCACCACCGTGTCCGAACCATCCTTCCTCACTGTCAGAAGTGGGGGCATTCAGCCCGAGGGAATATCCGCCCATATCGGCAGAGGGGCGTGTAGTGACGGCTAGGATGCTCTTAACGGTTTCTTCCTTCAAAATCCTTACTCCGTTGTCCCCGATTCCAAGATTCATCAGCATCTTGTAGAATTTCAATTGGTCGAGGGCAGTCGTCCACAGACCTGCGCCGGCGGAGGCAAATACGTGGTCATCGTTATAAGGACGCTGCTGATTTGGATGTTCAAGAGTATATTCCGCTTTCTGACCTTTCTTACACTGGTACATTTCGACTTGATTCTTCAATTGTTTGTCGGTCGGCCAGAACCAGGAATCCTTCATCCCCAGAGGCAGAAGGATTTCCTGCCTGAGATAATCCTCCCATTTCATACCTGTAACCACTTCTACCACTGCCGCACCGATATCGATTCCGGTATTCGAGTACTGAACTTTTGTGCCGGGTTCAAATAACAGGGGGGATGCAGCCGCGACGGATGCATTCTGGCGGAGAGGGGCTCCTCCCGACCAACCGCCTCCGCGGACATCATTGCGTTTGGCGCTCGTCTCGAAGGGGAATCCGCCGGTGTGGTTCAGGCACATTCTGACTGTAAGGACATTTTTCGCTTTGTGGAGGGTTTTTACTCCATCTTTTTCGGAATCCAATACCCAGAGAGTTTCAAATTCGGGCAGATATTTCGATACAGGGTCATCAAGAGATATCTTGCCCTCTTCCACCAGTTTGGCTATGGTTACACCACAGAATCCCTTGGTCTGGGAGCACTGCATATAAACGTTGTCAAGCTTTATGGGACGCTGTTGTTCCACATTGGCATATCCTATGCAGCAGGTTTCCTGAATCCCGTCATTGTAAAAAATGCTGATGGCTCCGGGGAGTTCCCCGCTATCCACATACGGCTTGAGCGCCTGATAGGCGTAATCGGTTTTGGAATCGATTACTTTTGTCTGGGATATGCCGGGGAGGCAGATAACCAGAAAAAAGAGAATAAGCGTTTTTTTCATATTTGTTAAGATAGTGTGTTAGGTAATATCATATCGTTCCCAAGTCTCAAATATCCGAAAAATGGAGCACACATCCAAATCTTAATTCTTCAAAAAACACTACCTTTGTCCCAGTTGAAAAAGTGTCATCCGTATCACAGACATAGCCGATTATGTTATACTCAAAATTCAATGTCAAGTATTGCATACTTCTGCCGATAGTACTCATAGTCACAATTTTCCTATGGAACTGTCCCACATCTTTCTATGGAAGTATAAGTGACGCGCTTACCACTACTCAGCAGAGAACCATAGCCATATTCGCATTCGCCGCCCTGATGTGGATTTTCGAGATAATCCCGAACTGGGTAACCTCACTCATGGTCATCGTTCTGTCACTGCTTTCCATATCGGACAGAAGTATCCCTTTCTGTATGAATACAGGAGATTCGAGTTTGTTCGTGCCTATGAAAGAATTGATGAGATCATTTGCCGATCCCGTGATACTTCTCTTTCTGGGAGGCTTTGTAGTATCCATAACCGCGGCCAAATACGGTATCGACGTAACGATGGCCCGGATATTCCTGAAGCCTTTCGGCAAAAAGCCCAAGATGGTCCTTCTCGGTGTCCTTATGGTTATCTCCACATTCTCGATGTTTATGAGCGACACAGCGACTTCAGCGATATTCCTTACATTTCTGGCACCAGTATTTGCATCCCTTCCTGACATTGATAGAAAAGGGAAAACGGGAATTGTGCTTGCCATTCCCATAGCCGCTAACATCGGAGGTATCGGCACCCCTATCGGCACGCCTCCCAACGCGACCGCAGTGGGGAATCTCGAATCACTTGCCGGCATCACCGTGGGCTTCAGCGAATGGTCCCTGAGGATGATACCCTTCGTAATAGTGATGATTTTCTTCGCCTGGATGCTGCTGACATTATTCTT
>JAGHUZ010000008.1 GCA_018064575.1 Candidatus Minthomonas equi | reverse complement strand
ATGACATACGGAAGGCTTTCATCACGTATTCCCCCGAAGCGTCCAAATTATCCCTATTGACAATTGTGGCCTTCGAGGTCGCCTTGTGAGCGAAGGTACTGAATCCTATGGCCTGCTCGACTGAGGACGTAGAATCCACGCTCATAGATTTTGCGCATCCGACAAGAGCCAGGCTCATTGCCAGAAAGATTACTGTTTTTTTCATAATGAAACTATATTTAATGTTATTTGATTGATTTGTTACCTTTTAACCATTGTAAACACAAAAGTACAGAATAATTTTATTTCCCCAAATCTCTATGCATCGGCTACGTCAATGCGGACGCTTGATAATGTCTGCCGCTGTCATTGCTCCCGGATGCAGCGGATGTATCAACCCAATACTCACAGACAGCCACACCGCTGACCTGATATACCCGTCAAAATACTATAACAGTCTGTATGCGCACAAAAGCTGCGTTCAATGCAATTGAGTAAATTCGCACTGTCAACACGGGGAGACGCTTACAGTAAATTTAAACAGCTTCTAAATCAAGACAAGAATGTTCAGAACCCAAAACTACAAGGACATCATCCAGAGCGGTCTGATTACAATGGCCGCAGCGACGTCACGGAGCAGCGTGACGGATTCGACCTTTACCTGCCATAGTGGAGTCCGAAGCAGTCTTTCACAGAGAACCCTCTATTCTTCCTCGACCAGTTCGTAGTCGATGAGTTTCTGCTCTACACTGGAGCGAAGTACGCGGATACGCACTTTCGAGCCGAGGGTGTAACGGAGATGAGTACCCTTCCCGTTCAGAGTGTAGGTTTCCTCGTCGAATTCGAAGTAATCTGATTTGATGGTACGCAGGGGGACCATCCCCTCCACCTTCGTCGGTTCTATCTCGACATACATTCCCCATTCGGTCAAGCCGGATATCGTTCCGTCGAACACCTGTCCCACCTTGTCCTCCATAAATTCGCAAAGTTTATATTTGATGCTGGCGCGTTCTGCCTCGGTGGCTATCTGCTCTCTCTCGGAGCAATGCTTGCAGCATTCTTCGAAATATGCCTTATCCTGTGATGAAGCACCGTCCAGATATAGGGCAAGCAGTCTGTGAACCATCAGGTCGGGATACCGGCGTATGGGTGAAGTGAAATGGGTGTACCAGTCAAAAGCCAATCCGTAATGACCCACATTGTCTGTGGTGTAACGGGCCCGCGCCATAGAACGGAGGGCCATCATCGTGACAGCATCCTGGGCGGGAGTATCCTTGACTTTCGAGAGCAGGTCATTGATTTCGGCAGAGACCTTGCCCCCGGTCTTGGTTTTCAATCCGAATACGCGCACGAAACGGCGCATGGCTTCCAGCTTCTCGTCATTAGGATTTTCGTGGACACGGTAAACGAAGGCACGGGACTTGTCCGCCTTCTTTCTGGCTTTCCCCACCCACTCGGCTACCATCCTGTTGGCCAGAAGCATAAACTCTTCTATCAGCCAGTTGGATTCCCTGCTGATTTTCTCATACACATTGACCGGTTTCCCGCTGTCATCCACTTCCACTTTCATTTCCGGTCTTTCGAACGATATCGCACCTGCCGCGAACCTTTTCTTTCTCAGTATGGTCGCCAGAGAGTGCAGTTCCAGAATTTCCGCGGCCAATTCGCCTTCTCCGGTTTCGATGATATTCTGAGCTTCTTCATAGTCAAAGCGTCGGTCGGAATTGTTGACGGTACGCCCGAACCACGATGAGTGCACCTTCCCCTTATGGTCCATCTCGAAAACGGCGGAGAAGCAGAGTTTGTCCTCTCCGGGGCGCAGCGAGCAGAGTTCATTGCAGAGTTTCTCCGGAAGCATAGGTACCGTGCGGTCCACGAGATAGACGGAAGTCCCGCGCTCGTAAGCACATTTGTCCACCTCAGAACCGGGGGTTACGTAATGCGAGACATCTGCTATGTGCACACCGACTTCCATATTGCCGTCAGGCAAAAGGCGATAAGAAAGGGCATCGTCGAAATCCTTGGCATCGGCAGGGTCTATGGTAAATGTCGTCACGTTACGGAAATCCCGCCTTGCGGCAATATCCGCCTGCGTTATCACCGAGGGTATGGCATTGGCGGCTTCCTCCACCACGGTTTCGAAGCGATAGGGAAGTCCGTACTCGGCAAGTATGGCGTGCATTTCCGTGTCGTTCGCACCCGGAGTACCCAGCACATCGATAATTTTGCCTATGGGTGCCCCCGCCCTTCGCGGCCATTCACTTATCAGGACAGCCACTTTCAATCCGTTCATATCTCCTGACCTTATCTCGCTGAACGGAATGCTGATGTCGTAGGGCATCACCCGGCTTTCCATAATCACCCACGCTTCCCGTTTCCGGTAATTCACCTGCAGGATTCCGATATGCGGTTTCTTTGAACGTTCGATGATATGAATAACCTCACCTTCGATGCGGCGGTACTTGCCCGGGGCGGTCATACCCCTGCCCCGCGTGGTCACGACCTTGACCAGGTCCCCGTGAAGCGCTCCGCGCAACCTGTGAGCCG
>JAGHUZ010000189.1 GCA_018064575.1 Candidatus Minthomonas equi | reverse complement strand
ATACTGAACCGTATCCATATCAAGTGCGAAAATCCGGGTTCCACTCCATTGGTTGAAATCTATAAAAAATCCATCGCAGACAATTCCAGATTCTACAAGATGGACCTCTTCAGCAGACTCGTCTATGTCACCACAGCTCTGCTCATCAAGGACAAACTGCCACAGCACGCCTCCGAAGAAGTCTCAATGACAGTTTTCAACAAGACCAGTTCGATACTGGCGGACAGACAGCATCTGGCATCATTCCGAAATTCCGATGCCTTCTACCCGAGCCCGTCAGTATTCATCAATACTTTGCCCAATGTCGTAATGGGCGAACTTGCTCTCCAATACGGAATCAAGGGTGAAACCAGTTTCATCATCCTTCCACGGAGAGACGATTCACTCATTCGTGATATCACAGATTCAGTCATTGCGGATTCTCCTGCCCGATACTTTATCACCGGATGGGCGGATGCAGGAACGGAAAATGATTATGAAGCGGATTTTGAATTATTAAAAACGATAAATTGAATATATGGAAGAACTTATCCTCTCACTGAAACAACAGCTCATCGATGCACTGTATCTCGAAGATATGACACCGGAGCAGATTGACAATGATGCCCCCCTCTTCGGAGATGGGCTCGGCCTCGATTCCATCGATGCCCTGGAACTCATAGTCATTCTCGACAAGAATTACGGCATAAAACTGTCCAGCCCCGAACAGGGAAAAGAAATTTTCACAAGTATCCATTCCATCGCAGAATACATCAGCCGGAACAGAACGAAGTAATGAGCGGTATCATTTCAGTAACGGGAATGGGTGTTATCTGTGCCATCGGCAACGATTCGCAAGCTGTTCTCCACTCTCTATTGAACAGAAAATCCGGTATCGGAAAGATGAGACACCTGCATACCGTTCACGATGACCTTCCGGTCGGAGAAGTGTGTCTTTCGACGGAGGAGATGAAAGACATCCTCGGAATAACGGGTGACGCACCACTGTGCCGGACATCAGCAATGGGAGCCATAGCCGTAAAAGAAGCATTGCGGCAGGCAAAAATCCATCCCGCCGGGAAAAGGGTGGCACTCATTTCCGGCACTACCGTCGGGGTAATGGACATCGCGGAAGAGTCCAATTCACCCCACGGCAACCAATGCGGGAAAAGCACTGAAGAAATCGCTGAATATGCCGGGCTGAAAAATGCGGAATGCTGTACTGTCTGCACTGCCTGTTCCTCCGCACTCAATGCCATTATGCTCGGCTCTGACCTCCTTATGCGCGGGGAAGCCGACATCGCGATAGTCGGAGGTTCCGAACCTCTGACACGTTTTCATCTGAACGGATTCAATTCCCTGATGATTCTTGACCGTGAGCGTTGCCGCCCCTTTGATGACACCCGTGCAGGACTCAACCTCGGGGAGGGAGCCGCATTTCTGGTATTGCAAAAGGATGTGGAAAATGCTCTCGCATACATCGAAGGCTATGCCAATTGCTGCGATGCCTTTCATCAGACCGCCACTTCCCCAAATGGTGATGGAGCATTTTATGCTATGACCGGAGCTCTCCGCACCGCCGGGCTTAAAGCATCCGATATCAAGTACGTCAACGCCCACGGTACCGCTACCCCTGACAACGATGCCTCGGAAACCGCTGCCTTCAAACGGGTGTTCGGCGATGCCATTCCCGAAATTTCCAGCACAAAATCATATACCGGCCATACCACTTCAGCCTCCGGTGCCATAGAAACGGTCATATGCATATTGTCTATGCGGAATAACTTCATTCCGGCTTCCATCGGGTGGAATAACGCGATGCCTGATGGCATCATTCCATCTTCAGGCGTTTCGGGAGTCAATTCGGACCACATAATGTGCAATGCTTTCGGATTCGGAGGGAATGATTCTTCGCTTATCATCGGCAAATATCCACCTGCTTCCTGTTCCATACCATATGAAGACAAATTCCCTGTGAAAAGAGTTTCGACCATAACCATCGACTCGGAAGAACGGCTTGGCGAACTGAAGGAATTTATGTCACCGATGGAAAGCAGGAGGCTTTGCAAAATGATGAAAGCCTGCCTGCTGTCAGCATTCCTCGCTATGAAGGAGGCTGGCATATCCCGTCCGGATGCTATAATCAGTGCTACAGGAGGCGGAATGCTGGAAATGAGCGCTCTGTTTCTGGATGATATTTTTACGAATGCCGAAGAACATCTCAGGCCCACGATATTTATGCAGAGCACCCACAATACCGTTGGCTCCGCCATAGCCATCAGTACAGGCTGCCACGGATACAACATCACCTACTCCCAAGGGCAGGATTCGACCACGTGGGCGATGAGAGATGCCAGAAAACTAATTTCCACAGGAGAAGCGCGCACGGTACTGTTATGCTCTTTCGAAGAGACTGTCCGTGACGGAAAGACAGATTCATTCAAGGCGGAATGTTCCATATTTTCAAACGAAAACATCTGACGGATAATGAAGGGTATCATAACATTGGTATTGTCACTGCTTTTCCCTCTGACACTGCTTTCACAAGAAAACGACCTAACGGACATCAAGACCGGACTCGCAGAAGCAAGCAGGAGACTTTCGTCCGTCAGCTGTGATTTCATCCAGACAAAAGAATCCCCTATGCTCTCGGAAAAAATGCTAGCTTATGGCAGGATGTCATATAAAAAGCCCGACTATCTGAAATGGGAATACGACAAACCTTTTCAATATGCATTCGTCCTTGATGGAACCGAAGTGTCCGTAACGGAAAACGGAAAAACCTCCGCTACGGATATCGGCCGAAATAAGGCCGTACGAGAAATGGCCCGCATCATAAAAGGATGCATCGAAGGCACCATCCTGTCCGATTCCGGTGATTTTGATTCATCAGTCGCCATTGAAGATGGAATCGTATATGTATATTTGCAGCCTGTAAATAAAGAACTGAAAAAAATGTGGTCAAAGATGGTGCTTGAATATAGTCCCGAAGATTGGCACGCGAGGAGCTTTGAACTACAGGAAATTTCAGGTGATATCACGACCATCGTTTTCCGGAATTGCAACTATGATTTTTCAAAATAATTTATATTTCATAGATTCTTCGACACTTGAAGATGGAGTATGGGCATACGGCATTCATCTGAATCCGGAACACGTGATATATTCCGTCCACTTTCCCGGAGAGCCCATCACCCCGGGTGCCTGCATCCTCCAAATGGCCATCGAACTGCTTTCTCTCTCTTCGGACAGGAAATTGGAACCTTCTATAGTGGATAACGTTAAATTCCTGTCCCCGCTCACACCCGATATACAGGGTATCACTGTCAGGATAAAAAGTGAAACGATGGATGCGGGAGCCGTCAAGTCAGGAATACAGATTGACGTTCCCGGGAAATGCATCGCAAAACTTTCCATAATATGTCAGACTGTGCTGCCAGACTGAATCGCAGAGGTATTTGCATCATAATTCCGACATTAAACAATGCCGGTACGATTTGCGATGTCGTACACAGAAGCCAGTCCTACTGTAACGACATCTTCGTAGTCATAGATGGGAGCACCGACTCTACATTGGAAGAATTGAAAACCTTGCCTGTCAAACCACGTGTAATATCACTGCCATCAAATACAGGAAAAGGGAATGCCCTCAGGGAAGGTTTCAAAGCCGCTGCCAAGGCCGGATTCACATACGCCATAACTCTTGACGCCGATGGGCAGCATTTCCCTGAAGACATACCACTATTCCTCGAAGCCAATATAAATAACCCCGGAGCCCTGATAGTCGGGAGCAGGAAAGGATTGTCCGATGCCGAACGTTCCCCAGGGAGCAGATTCGCCAACAGTTTCAGTAATTTCTGGTTCTTTCTGCAGACCTTGCACCCACTGAAAGACACCCAGAGCGGATATCGTCTCTATCCTCTGAAAAAGCTCAAATTCCTTTCATTCCTGACTTCAAGATATGAAGCGGAACTGGAACTTCTGGTGCTGTCAGTATGGATGGGAGTCAAGCTCGTCAGCATCGATGTAAACGTATATTATCCACCGCGCGGGGAAAGGGTTTCACATTTCAAACCTTTCAGGGATTTTACCAGAATTTCCATATTAAACACGTTCTTATGTGTTCTGGCCGTCATTTTCGGCCTTCCGCTGACAATTCTCAGACAAGTGTGGACGATATTGAAAACACTCGTTTCTTTTCTGAGTTACATAATATTCGTGGGACTGATAGTGATGCCGCCAATGTCCCTTTACCTCAAATTCGGAAAATTGACACGGAAAAAGAAAGAGAAAGTCCATAAAATCATCTTCCATTCAAATCGTCTGGCCAGGAAATTACTTCCCGGGATACCCTTCATCCAGATGAATCCTTTCAACGAGACTTTCGAAAAGCCGGCCATCATCATCTGCAACCACCAGTCCCATCTGGATTTGGTACAATTACTGTCCACTACCCCGAAACTGATTGTCCTGACAGCAGACTACATCCAGAACAGCCCGCTATACGGTTATATCATCAAAGCTGCTGATTTTCTTCCAGTATCACAAGGCTATGATTCTATCGAGTCGAAAATGAAACAATATATCGCAGAAGGATACAGCATCGCCATTTATCCGGAAGGAACACGCTCGCGGGACGGCAGTATCGGGCGTTTCCATCAAGGAGCATTCCAACTTGCCGACAACTTGGGAACTGATATCATCCCTATGATTCTGTACGGCTCCGGGAAAGCGCTTCCGAAATTCAGTTGCATTCTGCATAGCTGGCCGATATATGTCGAAATCGACAAAAGGATGTCAACTGAAGATATCCGGTCATTCGGCTGTTCATATAGGGAACAGGCATCAGGAATGAGAACATATTATCGGCAGAGATATTCCGAACTGTCTGACTTCTGCGACAAAAACCTCATCTGATGTCAGAAAAAGTGTGTATCTTTACGTTTTGACACATTTGTTCTGTGTCAGTACACAGTATGGACGACATCTTAAAAGAATTTGATGATATCAGGCCCTATCTGGAAGATGAAATTCCCGAAGCGATGAAGAGAATCGCGAATCATCCCTATTTCAAGAATTCCGCGGAATTCGTCTTTCCGGACAAGAATGTCGAAGATATCAGGACTATGGTGGAAAATATCACCTCCTGCGCCGAATTCCAAAGAAACGTGATGTCCCGGGTGAATCGTTCCATAATAGAAAAAACCTGCACCGGATTCAAATGTACTGGCATAGAGCACATCAATCCGGAGCAAAACCATCTCTTCATCTCCAATCACAGAGATATAATGCTGGACGCATCCCTGCTATGCTACTGCCTCTTCAATAACGGAATCAATACTCCGGAAATCACTTTCGGTGCCAACCTGATGCAGGGGGACTTCATAATCGACATAGGGAAGTCCAACAAGATGTTCCGGGTCGAACGCCCGAGCAGTGATTTTCACGAATTCATCCACCAGTCACGGCATCTGTCAGACTACATTCGCTTCACCATCGGGAAAAAGGGACAGTCCGTATGGATGGCACAGAGAAACGGAAGGACGAAGGACGGCACCGACAGAACGGACCAGGGCATCATCAGAATGCTCGCTATGAGCCGTTCGAACAGCTTGCCCGAATCCATCAGCAGTCTCCATATCGTTCCCGTTTCGATATCCTATGAATGGGAACCCTGTGACATTCTGAAAGCCTGTGAACTGTCAGCCGCTATGTCAGGTCCATACGTCAAGAAACCGGGAGAAGACCTCAACAGCATTCTCACCGGCATTCTCCAGCCCAAGGGAAGAGTCCATCTGTCTTTCTGCGAAAGTATAAGCGAAGAAGATTTGAAAGATTTCTCCCACCTTCCCCACAATGTTTTCTGCAAAGAGACGGCATTCCTCATCGACAGACGAATCTGCAGTTCATATCTTCTGTTCCCGAACAATTACATCGCACACGATATGCGGGATGGCAATTCCCGCTTCGCAAAATCATACACAGAATCTGAAAAAGAACAGTTCCAATACCACCTCGAAGAATTATTGAAGAACCATCCGGACAGAGAGACTATAAGGAAACTCCTGTTGGGCATATACGCCAACCCGGTTGACAGCAAATCCTTATTTGAGCAGTGACCGGCATTTCTGAAATATTCGACTTCCTTTCGGCTCATAAACCGGCGAGAAGATGGTCACTCATCATCCTCACGAGCATTCTGGCCACCCTTGCCTCGACACTTCACTTCAGCGAGGATATTACCGACTTCCTCCCGCTGATGAATCGTGAAAGGGAACAATTGTCCATATACCAGGACATTTCCGGTGCAGACAGAATCATTATCACATTTTCAAACAATAACGATGAAGAACGGACCATTCAGGCCATTGACCGCTTCATCAGTGAAGTCAAACAGAATGACAGCGAAGGATGGTTCTCCGAACTGTCCGGTCAGTTCGACACTGAACTTGTCACCCGGGTAGCCGCATTTGTTTACGCAAATGCACCTTATTTTCTGACGGAAGCCGACATAGAAAGGGCGGACAGCCTTCTGTCCCGAAAGAATTACATCGAAGAAAAACTCTTCGAAGACAGGCAGATGCTGATATTTCCCTCTTCATCCTTCCTCAGTTTCGGGATTTCAAGAGACCCTCTGGGACTTTTCACTCCCGTGATTTCACGACTGAATTCTTCGGGAAGCGATTTCGTGTTCGAATCAAGGAATGGCTACATCTTCACCCCGGACTTGAGTCGTGGCATAGTATTCTTCAATTCCCCTTTCGGGAACAGTGAAACGAACGGCAATACCAAACTCATTTCATCCCTGCACCGCGCAGTGCAAAAGACCTCCGCAGATTACCCCGATATCATCATCGACGTTTCGGGCGGTCCTGCCATCGCCGTCAGCAATTCCGACAGAATCAAATCAGACAGCATCGTGGCCATCGGTCTGTCCGTCATTCTGATAATCTTCCTTCTGGCCTCTTCATTCAAATCGATTAAAAACATTTCCCTGATTTTCCTCTCCATTGCTTGGGGACTTCTCTTCGCATTCGGGGGACTGGCTCTCTTCCGGGACAAAGTATCAGTAATAGTCATCGGCATATCAAGCGTCATATTGGGAATCGCAGTAAACTATCCCCTGCATCTTATCGCACACAGCGCACATCAGAGCGACAGGAAAAAAGCGCTGAATGAAATCAAAACCCCTCTGATAACAGGCAATATAACCACCGTAGGAGCATTTCTCGCGTTGGTACCGCTAAAATCCGTCGCATTAAGAGACTTGGGATTATTCGCATCCTTGCTTCTGGTCGGAACCATTCTGTTCGTGATTTTCTTCCTTCCCCATTATATCGCACCGTACAGACAGAACGGGGAATCAAACGGGCTCATCCGGAAAATCTGTTCCTTTTCACCCGAAAGAAACAGATATCTGGTCATAATCGTGGCCGCCATAACCATCATTCTATGCTTATTCAGCACCGGCACCCGTTTCGATACCAATCTATCCCACATCAATTATATGACGGAGCTCCAGAGGAAAGATATGCAGTACTTTGAAGACATTCTGACGAAAGACGAAAATCACCATTTTCAAACTGTTTACATCTATTCCAAAGGAAGTTCTTTCAATGATGCCCTGACCAACTCGGAGATACTCAAAGAATCCATCGATAAACTGGAAAAAGAGGGCATTATTTCCCGACAGAACCAAGCCGGAACGTTCATAGTTTCAAAACAGGAACAGGACCGGAGACTCGCTGAGTGGAAGGCATTAATCACGAAACACCGGGAAGTCCTGACCACAGAACTGAAGGAGACTGCCCGTCGTGCCGCTTTCTCTGAAAGCGCCTTTGATGCATTCTATCTTCTCATCGACCGGTCTTTCTCTCTTGAATCTAAGGAATTCGATTATTTCGCCCCCCTGACTGAAACGATATTCATTCAAAACTTTTCAAAACTCGAAACGGAAGACGCATTCTTCATAATTGACCCCGTAAATGTCGAACCGACCGGGGTGAACAGGATAAAAGAGGTACTGAAAGACAACTGTTTTGACGTGGAGGGAATGAACGGAGGTCTGGCCAGAAATCTGTCAGAAAATTTCAACTACATCGGCTGGGTATGTTCCCTGATAGTGTTCCTGTTTCTCTGGTATTCATTCGGCAGACTGGAACTGGCGATAATTTCATTTATTCCGATGGCTGTCAGTTGGATATGGATATTGGGGATTATGTCACTCCTGGGAATACAGTTCAACATAATCAATATCATATTGGCGACCTTCATCTTCGGACAGGGGGACGATTACACGATTTTTATGACGGAAGGCTGCCTTTATGAATTCTCACGAAAGAAAAAAATACTTTCCTCATACAAACAAAGCATCCTGGAATCCGCTGCGATAATGTTCGTCGGGATTGGAACCTTGATAACGGCGAAACATCCTGCCTTGCGCTCATTGTCAGAAATAACCATCATCGGAATGTCCTCCGTTATGCTGATGGCTTATATGATTCCTCCGCTGCTGTTTAACTGGCTAACGGGTAAAGATGGAAAAATCAGAAGATATCCCATCACCCTGAGATTTCTGATTTTCGGACTACCGAAAAATCCCATCGACATCGTCAAAGGCAGATACCTGTACAAAGGGAAGGAAATCGAAAAAAGTGTTTCCCAGAATTTTGACAGAAAGGCGGAAACTGTCCTGAATACGGATTTATCGGAAAAATCCGCGTATGAAATGGAAGATACAGGTTATGGGGAACTTGCCATTCTGCTGGCCTTGAAATATCCAGGCACCCGAATAACGGCCACTGTCTCAAACGAAGAAAAACTCCGGATAGCGGAAGTCGCTGCTGAAGATTTCGTTTCAAATATCGAATTCAAACTATAATTATATGACCACTTCAACT
>JAGHUZ010000163.1 GCA_018064575.1 Candidatus Minthomonas equi | reverse complement strand
CTACAAGGATGATTATACATCCAGGGCCATTTGGGTAAACACCCTTTCGGGCGGGTCGGAGGTTAATCCGTTTATGAGCGGATATGGCGTCCCGGTGGATTTGAGTTTGGCACTGCATACAGATGCCGGGGTGGCTGTAACGGATTCCATAATAGGTACTTTGGCCATTCATACTACCCGCTCGGGAGGCAGGAATTTTCTCGCCGACGGTCGCAGCAGATACATAAACAGGGAATTGTGCGACATCATCCAGTCCAGTGTCGTGGAGGATTTGCGCTCTGTTATGGATTCATCCTGGAGCAGAAGGGGAATGTGGGACAAGTCCTATTTTGAATGTCGAGAACCCGAGGTTCCTTCTATGATTCTGGAACTTCTGTCCCATCAGAATCTTTCGGATATGCGTCTGGCTCTCGACCCTATGTTCCGATTCGTTGTCGCAAGAGCCATTTATAAAGGTATGCTGACATTTTTCAAGGCTACCAAAGGGGATGATTTTACAGTGCAGCCTCTTCCCGTGAAGCAGTTTTCGGCTGTAAATGAGGGAGGGTATGCGAAACTCCGATGGTCTCCTACGGAAGATACACTGGAGGATTCTGCCGTTCCTCAGGGGTATGTCATATACAGGCGTACAGTGAATCCGTCAGAGGCTTCCGATATGATGATGCGCTGCCCTGACAGATATTACGGCTTCGTCAGGGAAGCATATGTCACCGATACCGAGTATGTCAGTCCGGAACCATTGGAAAAAGGAAAAATATACAGTTACAAGGTGGTAGCCGTAAACAGTGGGGGAGCATCTTTCCCGAGCGAGGTTCTTTCTGTATGTGCGGGAGAGAAAGGCAATGCCCTGGCCATCAATTGTTTTGACCGTATTTCCGCTCCGGAGTTCTATGGCGTTACAGATTCTCTGGAGGGCGGCTTTATGCCCTGGGTTGACAGAGGTGTGGGTTATAAAAGAGACATAAGTTATGCCGGAGACCAGATGAGTTTCGACAAGAGTGATGCTTATGTGGATGATGACAATCCCGGATTCGGAGCTTCGTGGAATGATTTCGATACTCTTGTAGCCTGCGGCAATACTTTCGATTACACTCTGATGCACGCTGCTGTTTTGAGCAGGGCGGGATATGGCTTTTCATCCTGTTCCCGCGATGCACTGGAACAGGTCAGTTCCGGTGAATACCGGGTTTTGGACGTTATCGGTGGAAAACAGAAGAGCGGTGGCAGATATCGGGCTGTACTCGGCAGGGATATAATGGATGCGGTGACCGAAACGGTACTCCGTCACGGAACCATTATTATGTCAGGTTCTTATCTTTTGTCAGACCCTGCTGTGAAAGATGATGCTGAACTCAATCATTTTATCGGGAATGTCTTGAAAATCAACTATCTCTCCACCCTTTCCCCATCGGGCGTGGAAAGCGTCACCGGTGAAGCTGCCTTCTCTGCGCTGAATACTATGCCGAACAGGAATTTCTATTCTCTGGAAAACTGTGATGCCGTGGATGGTTTCGGCAGGGACAGGATACTGCTGAGATATTCGAACCACGGACCTTCCGCTTGCCAGATGTATGAAGGAAAGGAATACAAGGTGGTGGTGGCGGGATTTCCGTTGGAAGCGATGGGATATAACCATCTGTATATGACACTCAGCTCTGTGTTATAACATATCGGAATTTTCTGCTCAGTGGCGGGTAAATAATCAGGAAAAGCAGAAGACCTGCCGACATACCGAAAATATCGGCTGCGAAATCCCAAATATCACCATTCCTATCAATGAGGAGGTATTTCTGTATCAATTCCGTAATGGCGGCGAACACGATGCCTGCGAAAAATACCGTAGTGCATATCCGGAATTTAAGAGTATCCTTCATTTTGGACAGATTAAAAAAGGGGATGGCAAGAATAGGATAGGGGAGGAACATCGTGAAATGGACGATTTTGTCCACTGGTATTCCCAAAATGAACTTGGGAATGTCCATTTCCTGTGGAAATGCCAGATTTGCAAAACATAGCAGGCAGACGGACAGCAGATAGATGGGAAAAAGAATCCTTATGCTTATCAAAAAAACGTTTCGCATCAGTCAAGTCTTGTGTAACTGAAAATGCGTCCCACAATGAGACGCATTTTACGTGGAGCATACCAGAATCGAACTGGTTACCTCTTGACTGCCAGTCAAGCGCTCTAGCCAAGTGAGCTAATGCCCCGGATAACGGGTACAAATATCCGATTAATTTTTGAAACGGCAAAATTTCAGAGGATAATTTTTACGGACGCCTTATCTCATAGCACAGGATGGCTGTGGCTATGGCCACATTCAGGGATTCGGATGTCCGGACTCCGGTAGGATAGGGGGGAATGTATAACCGTTTTGTGACCTTTGATGCAAGTGCTTCGGAAATTCCGAAGGATTCGCTTCCCATTATTATCAGGCATCTCTTTCTGTCGATGTCACCGGCGTAGATGTCATCTCCGCCGAGAAAGGTGCCATAGACTGGTATGCCGGATTCTGAGAATCTGTCGGTGAGGGAGCATAGATTCGTGTAGTTTATCTGTTTTCTGAGGATGGCACCCATAGAGGCTTGAACGGTTTTTGGGTTGTAGGCATCCACCGTATCCGGGGATGCGAAGATGTTTTCGATTCCGAACCAGTCACACAGGCGGATGATGGTTCCCAGGTTTCCTGGGTCGCGGACGGAGTCAAGTGCGAGGGATATTCCTTGTGGCGGAAACGGTGCGGATGGGGAAAGAATGGCCTCAGGCTTGCGTATGACGGCTAAGGCGGGGGAGGGTGTGCTGAGTTGTGAAATCCTTTTCATCGCCTCTGCTCCGATATCGGATGCTCTGTAATGGCGGATAACTTCCAGCGGGGAGGCCAAGGCCTCATCGACTGATTTTTCCCCTTCGATGATAAATAAATTTTCGGCATCCCTGAACTTTTTCAGTGACAGGGAACGGATTAACTTCTCGTCATTTCTGGAGAGAGTCGGAGATGGTGTGCATTTTGACATAGTGCAAAGG
>JAGHUZ010000074.1 GCA_018064575.1 Candidatus Minthomonas equi | reverse complement strand
GCGGACACGGCCGTTATAACATCCTTCACCTCCACACCGTACGCCCCAATATTCTGAACAGCGGCAGCTCCCACCTGCCCCGGAATAAGAGACAGATTTTCCACGCCGTACCATCCGCGGCTGACACACTCCTCCACGAATTCGTCCCAGATGACACCGGCACCGACACGCACCGTAACCGACTTTTCATCTTCGTCCACCATTTCGAAATCATCGATGGCGGAATGCAGGACTGTGCCGTGAAAGTCCGATGTAAAGACGAAATTGCTGCCTTGCCCCACGTTAAGAAACGGAGGGCGGATGCTTCCGTCAAGAATCAGTGAACGCAGCTCCTCCACGGAGTCATATTCCACCAAAGTGTCGGCGGAAACCCTAATTCCGAAAGTATTGGGTATTTGATTCATTCCACACGGGTTATATTGGCCCCGAGGGCATTCAGCCTTCCCTCTATATTCTGGTATCCACGGTCTATCTGACCGATATTGTCTATGATGCTGGTGCCGTCAGCGGCCATGGTGGCTATAAGCAGGGCTATACCGGCACGTATGTCGGGAGAAGACATCCTTCTCGCCCTGAGATTCATAGAATGATTATGTCCCACGACGACTGCCCTGTGCGGGTCGCACAGAATAATCTGGGCTCCCATATCTATCAGTTTGTCCACGAAGAACAGGCGGCTCTCGAACATTTTCTGATGGATGAGAACGCATCCCCTGCACTGGGTGGCCACCACCAGAATCACTGAGAGCAGGTCGGGAGTCAGACCAGGCCAGGGAGCATCGCTGATGTTCATTATGGAACCGTCCATAAATGTATCGATTACATACTCGTCCTGCGAGGGTACGAAAATATCATCCCCCCTTTCTTCCAGTTTTATTCCGATACGCCGGAAACTGTCCGGAATAATTCCCAGATTCTTCACGGACACATTCCTGATGGTAAGGGCACTGCGTGTCATAGCGGCCATTCCGATGAAACTGCCGACTTCTATCATATCGGGAAGAACCGTATGTTCAGTCCCGGACAGGGAAGAAACCCCCTCGATGGTCAGAAGATTGGAACCGATTCCTGAGATTCTGGCACCCATCTTTACCAGCATACGGCACAGCTGCTGCAGATAAGGTTCGCACGCTGCATTGTAAATCGTGCTTACCCCTTCAGCCAGAACGGCGGCCATTATGATATTGGCCGTACCGGTGACTGAAGCTTCATCCAGCAATATATAAGTGCCATGAAGTCTGGAAGCCTTGAGCATAAACAGGCCGCTCTTGTCGTCAAAGCAGAAATCAGCTCCCAATTTCTTCAAGCCTTCGAAATGGGTGTCGAGACGGCGCCGGCCGATTTTGTCGCCTCCCGGCTTTGAGGTGACGGAATAGCCGAATCTGGCCAGCATAGGCCCTGTCAGCATAATCGACCCCCTGAGCGAAGAATTTTTCCTGAGGAATTCATCGCTTTTGAGAAATTCCGTATCTATGTCATCTGCCTGGAATGACCAGCTTCCACCTCCCAGCTTCTGAACCTTTGAACCCATCTTGCGGAGCAGTTCTATCAGATTATTGACATCCAGAATGTCCGGAACATTATGAACCGTAACCTTCGATGAAGTCAGGAGTGTCGCACATAGAATTTGGAGCGCCTCGTTTTTCGCTCCCTGCGGTGTAATCTCCCCTGATAGGGAATGACCACCTTCGATTACAAAAGACGGCATTTTATTTCAGTTTTAAATCGTTCGTATTCCTGTTTGGAAAGAAAATCATAAGCGGCATCCAACTGGTTTCCAACGTCGGGAATCAACTCGGATACTATCGGAACATAGAACAGCCGCTGTTTCAGCGATGCTGGAATCTCCTCTCCTCTGTCGACGATTCGCTGCGCATCCTTTTCTGTCGTAATCACCACTGAAGTATAGAACTTGTCGGAAATGGCGGATATCGACTTGAAATCTGAGGCACTGAAAGCGTGATGGTCGGAGAAAGAAATGGAATACTTGATTTCGTACATTCTCTGGAGATATTCCCTGAAAGGAGCATCATCCGCTATTCCGGTAAAAAAGACGGTTGACTGGGAATATTCATACCGCGGTTCCACTTCTGACGCGAAAACAGGTACCAATTTTCCATACTTAAGTCCTGTAAAGAAGATGGACTGTTTCTGCGAAAGTGAGAGTTTTTTCCGCCAGGACGAAATCAAGGTCGAATCCAAACAGCCTTCCATCTTGGTCACCACCACGATGTCAGCCATCTTCATACGGGACGGAAGGTCGCGCAGACGCCCTAAAGGCAGAAGATGATCCTCGAAGACAGGTCTCGTTACACTGACCAGAACGATATTGATTTTCGGGATTATACGTCTGTACTGGAAAGCATCATCCAGCAGAATCATAGTAGGGCGCCCGTCCTCTTGGAGTGCCATCAACGTTTCCACTGTACGGCATCTGTCCGCATCGACCGCCACTCTGACCGAAGGAAATTTTTTCTTGATTTGCAAGGGCTCATCCCCCACATCACGGTAATCGTCATCCACCGACACCTCGCGGAAGCCCTTTGTCCTGCGCCCATATCCGCGAGATATAACCGCTATCCTGTACTCATCCTGAAGCATTCTTATAAGCATCTCGATATGAGGTGTCTTACCTGTCCCCCCGACTGTCACGTTCCCCACACAGATGACAGGCACATCATAGGAAACGCTCTTCTTCCTGCCGGTATCGTAAAGCCAGTGCCGGATTTTCAGCGTCAGATAATACGGAAACAGAAATATCTTATCTCTTAACCACATATCTTTATTTCAACCACTTGTCGAACCACCTGAAATACTCCCTCTGCCAGTGAACGGCATTCTGGGGCTTCAGAATCCAATGATTCTCATCCGGGAAAAGCAGCAGTTCCGAAGGTACACCCATCATCTGCGCGGCATTGAATGCAGCCATTCCCTGTTCCACAGGTACGCGGTAATCCATCTCCCCGTGCGTTACCATAATGGGAGTATCCCAGTTCAGAATCAGTTTATGGGGAGAATTGGCATAATGCCTTGCGGCAATAGGGTTCTTATCCCACGGAGCACCGCCATTGTCCCACTTGGGAAACCACATCTCCTCGGTCATCATATACATCTGCTCCTGGTTGAAGATGCCGGCGTGAGCGAGGAAGGCCTTGAAGAGCCCTTTGTGTGTACCTGCCAGATAATAAATCGAATAACCTCCGTAACTGGCCCCGGCAGCACCCATCCTGCCCACAAACTTTTCACTTTGCAGTTCCCTCGCCGCGCATTTGTAATCTTCCATATTCAGTCCGCAGTAATCCCCAGATATCTGGTCGGTCCATTCCTGTCCGAAAGCTGTCGTTCCGCGCCTGTTGGGAAGAACCACGATATAACCCTGCTGGGCCATCAACTTGAAATTCCATCTTGTGGACCATCCTTGGGAAAGAGTTCCCTGCGGCCCGCCGTTACAGAACAATATGGACGGATAGACTTTAGACTTATCGAACTTCGGGGGATAGACTATCCAGGTATGCATCTTCTTCCCATCCACTGTCGTTATCCATCTCTGTTCATAAGTCTCAGGCTCTATCTTTGAAAGAATATCATCATTCTCGTGGGTCAAAGCTTCGAAACTGCCATCAGCCTTTGACACCGAAACTATCTCATTCGGCCTGGCCATAGACTGATTCGTACATATCAGACGCTCACCGCATTCACGGACGGCTCCGAAATCATACCAGCAGTCCTCAGCCGTAACACGCCTGACATTAGCGTCTAAATCCACGTGAAAGATTCCCTGCACGGCATTCACCAGCGAACAGAACCAGATACCGCCGTCTTTTGCCCACACCGGGGAAGAAACGTTATATGCGAAATTCGCGGAAAGTTCCTTCTTTTCCCTCGTATTCACGTCCATAACGAAAAGCCTCTGTCTGTCAGCCTCGAATCCTGCCCTTTCCATACTTATCCACGCGATATGTTTTCCATCCGGCGACCATACAGGGTCGGTATCATATCCCATCATCCCTTCGGTAAGATTCTCGCACTTTCCGCCAGCCAGTTCATAACGGTAAATGTCAGTATTCGTGGAAAAAGCATAGTCTTTTCCCTTAAGCTTCCGGCAGGAATAGGCGATGTACCGGCTGTCCGGTGACCAACTCAGCTGTTCCAGTCCTCCGAAGGGAAGTGTAGGCAGTTCGAAATCCTTCTCCTGTGTATTGAGAATGTCTTTTCCTTCGCCTACGGCGATATTCCCGTCCTCCTCCACCGTTATGTCGCTGACGAAGGTATGGGGTATGGTTTCCACGAATCGGTCCCAATGACGGTACATCAAGTCGCTGATGTGCCTCCCCGTCGATTTCTTCAAATCAGGGTATTCATCCACAGGACGTACGGCAGCCTGCACCTGAGCCACATACATCAGTTTCGAGAAATCAGGGGAGAAACTGAATTCATCCATCTCTTCCGGTATTTGACTGGCATCCCTTATATCACTTCCGTCGGGCTTCATACTGCACATCCTGCCCCCTTTAAGATAGATAATCCGCGTTCCGTCCTGATTCCAGACAGCATTGTATGCACTTTTGGAGAAATGGGTAATCTGCGTGTTCGAAGAACCGTCGGAATTCATCACGAACAGCTGCCGGACACTTCTGTTTTCATCTATGTCCGTGTAGGTTACTCCGTATAGAATTCTGGAACCGTCAGGGGAAAGCACATTTCCGTCCACGCGTCCGAGACGCAGCATAATTTCAGGTGACATACGGCCATCCGGCACCTGAAGGAATTCCTTTTCGATAAGCTTACCCTCCGCGACTTCCTCGTGGGAAGGGCATCCGCAGCCAATACAAGTCATAAATAGAACAGATAGTGGTAAACAAAAATGTTTCATCTTATATTAAGTCATTGATTATCTTCATTACTGCTGCATTTTCAGGCATTTCTTCGCAAAAGTACAAATTTTCAACGGGATAAACTGATTTTTATCATAACTTTGCGACCATTGACACTGAATGGTTAAGATATGACGATTGAAGAAAAGATATTTGCCGAGCTGTATCAGAAAGCCCTGGATGCCGGAAAATCCGTCCGCATCGACATCTCCGGTTTAGGAATGGAACCTCTTCTGAAAAACGGAAAGGATTACGTCATAGTCACTCCCCTTAAAAAAAGCGAGATTCTGGAACTGGAAGATGATAACCTGCAGATCAGTGTAATCAAACACGAAAAACATTCTGACAAGGGCAGGTCCACAAACCGCACTCGCAGCGAGGGCCGTATGACATTGCGTCGTAGGGACATAGTGCTGTTCAGGCACGAACAGACCGGTACCATAAAACTTCACAGAATAGTTCACGTCTGGGGAACTCTCCTCCTGATGCGTGGTGACGGATGTTACTGCCCCTTCGAACGCGCCACAGTGTCAGACGTAATCGGAGTGGTAATCAGCGGTACCTGTCTGGGGGGACATCCCTTCAAGGCATATTCCCACGGATGGTCACTTATTTCCAGATTCTGGACTCTTTCATACCGCGCCCGCCTTTGGAGCCTTAGAATCTACCGCCTCGCCACCAAAGCTCTCGGGAAAAAGAAGAACCGCCCTGCATCCAGAGCGTCAGCATAAGGATATTCAGATTTTCTCCAGCGCCTCCAATAATTGCTCATCGTGCCGCAGGGAACTTTGAATGGCTCCTGCATCGAAATAGTATTTGCCCATTATCTCGTCTTCCAGAATGCGGACGATTATCTCCTTGTTATTCCGTAGGAATGACACTTTATTCAGAGTGACGCGTTCGAGAAGCGCCTTGATTTGAGACTCCAGCCCTTCGTCCCCTTCGGTCATCCCCTCACGGACAGCTGTCTCGAGCACATCTTCCATTTTTACCTGGGATTCCGTGCGGGCATCGAAATCTTTCCCGGATGCATATGACACGAATTCTTCATACTCCTCATCGCTAAGTCTGAAATCAGATGGAGAGGCCACGCTGTCGTGGGTCACGCAGTATCTGATGGCGTAATCATTCACTATGTCGCTATAAACAAGTGCGACCAGGGGACGGCTCATATACTTTACATCGAGAACGACATCAGGCGTTATTCCTCCCCCGTCATAAACCACGCGCCCCTTGGCCGTACGGAACTCCTTCTTCAGTGAATCGGGCACGAAGCCGACACTTCCGTCTTCGTTCCGGTGACTGTAATCGATGGCCTGGACACAACGGCCTGAAGGAGTATAATATTTGGCGGTCGTCAATTTGAGGGCAGCGCCATACCCCATATCACGTATTGACTGAACAAGCCCCTTGCCATAGGTGCGGGTTCCCGCTATTATCCCCCGGTCCAAATCCTGAATCGCGCCGGCGACTATTTCCGAAGAGGATGCGGACGCTGAATTCACTAGAACGACCAGAGGAAGATTTTCATCTATCGGCTCCTTCTCCGTACAGGTCTCGATGACGGAAGAACACTCCCTGCCTCTCTGAGTCAGCACAGGAGTGCCCTTGGGCAGAAAGAACGAAAGTATATTGACCGCCTCCGAGAGAAGACCTCCTCCATTCCCCCTCAAATCGAGAAAAAGCCGTGTCATCTTACCCGACGATTTGAGTTCCTGAAGTGCATCCCTGACACTCTCCGAACCGTCCAGCGTAAATCCTTCAAGCCTTATATATCCGGTGGTGTCATTCACGAAGCCATAATAGCCCACATCCGATTTATGGATTTTCTCCCGAATCAGGGTCACGTTTACCGTATCCCCCGTCCGCATCTTGAGAACTTTCATATTAAGTTCTGTTCCGGGTACACCCCTCATTCTGGAAC
>JAGHUZ010000271.1 GCA_018064575.1 Candidatus Minthomonas equi | reverse complement strand
GAACCAGGGCGGCGGCGAAGGCGGTGACGAGAACCCTGAACAGGGCCTCGGCTTCTAAAATCCCCCGGCAATAGTCCGGCGTAATCTGAAAGACCCTCCGTAGATGAAAGATTCTGCGGAGGGTTGTTTTTTTAGTGCGGCCGTAGTTTCCTATTATGTAGGTCGGAAAATACAATAAAATTACGCACAAACTTCGCTTTTGTGTGCGTAAATTTGTGCGTAAATCACTTAATTGCTTGATTTTCAAGCTTTTGGCGGAGAGTGAGGGATTCGAACCCCCGGAGGCTTGCACCTCAACAGTTTTCAAGACTGCCGCCATCGACCACTCGGCCAACTCTCCTTTTCCCAACGGGAGCGCAAAGATATTAATTTAATTGAATTTCACAAACTATTTTTCGCTGACACTGAAAAATTTCCAATGGAAAAGTATCAGATATATGGCTCCGCAAGTGATACAGGAGTCAGCGACATTGAATACGGGCTGAAAGAAGACGAAGCGTTCTCCCCCCCCAGAACGGCACCCACGAAGGCATTATGGTATCAATCAGCGGGAAATAGAGCATATCCACCACTTTCCCAAGTCCGACGGGTGCATAGCCGCCACCGGGTGGAAGAAATTGAGCCACCTGTGTGTATGTCGATTCTGAGAAAAGGGGGCCATAGAAAAGACAGTCGATAATATTGCCGCAGGCTCCCACCATAATGAGAGTAATGCCGACCAAAACGCCCACGGGGGTTTCGGGACGTTTGAGGAGACGCCGCAGATAAACTATCATCACCGCCACCAGAATCAGTCGGAGCAGTACCAGAATATACTTTCCGATATCGCCTCCGAAAGCCATCCCGAAAGCCATTCCCTTATTCTCGATGAATGCGAGCTGAAACCAATTTCCGATTACATTTACTGATTCACCAAGGGCAAAATTAGTTTTAATCAGAATCTTGACGACCTGATCAAAAATCAGCAGAACAGCACTTATGACTATTACAAGTGTTCTTCTCGAGAGCTTCATCCCGCTATTTGTTCTGCATATTTTTCCCCTCTACACTCATAGTGGCGTGAGGGACCAGACGAAGCCTTTCCTTAGGGATAAGCTTCCCCGTGACACGACAGATACCGTAAGTCTTGTTCTCGATTCGTCCGAGAGCAGCTTCCAGATTCTGGATGAACTTCATCTGACGCTGAGCCAAGTGCCCCACTTCCTCCTTATTCAGGGATGAAGCGCCTTCCTCAAGAACCTTGAAAGTCGGTGAGGTATCTTCCGTTCCGTTACTGGCACTGTGATTAATCAAGGTGCGGAGGGAGTCGTATTCCTTTCTGGCTTCTTCAAGCTTTGCGAGTATCAGGACCTTGAATTCCTTCAAGTCTTCGTCGCTATAACGAACTCTTTCCGGAGCCTGAACGTCGTTTTTATTGTCTTCTGCCATAATATATAAATTTAGTTTGACCTAATATTCCCGTAAAGATAGAAAAAAATCAATATTCCACCTTATTTAAGCACATTTTTACAACATCTTCATTAATCCATTCCACTTCAACGCCTTCAGTCAAATTCTCCTCCACGGTCATCGACACGGCCAGTGTCTGTGAACAGATATAGTCCCTGAATGTTTTCAAGGATGCCTCTATCTCCGGTTTGCAAGCGATTCTGACGCTAATCTTGTCAGTCACTTCGAATCCGCTTTCTTTTCTGAGATTCTGTATTCTATTGATGAGTTCACGTGCCACCCCTTCATTTTTGAGTTCATCCGTGATGGTAACGTCGAGAGCGATGGTAAGTTTTCCTTCCGAAGCCACGAGCCACCCGGGCATATCCTCCGAGGAGATTTCATAATCTCCGCTCTGAAGGGCGACATCCCCGGAAGGAAGAGAAAGGACATAGTCCCTGGCTTCCAGTTCCGCCTTTTCTATTTCAGAGATGATATGTGATGAAAGTGTAGCGAAGCAAGAAGCTATTTCCTTCATCTGTTTTCCGTATCTCTTGCCGAGAGTCTTGAAGTTAGGC
>JAGHUZ010000279.1 GCA_018064575.1 Candidatus Minthomonas equi | reverse complement strand
TGATAATTACGGGTGAAACCGGTGCAGGCAAATCCATTATGCTCGGAGCCTTGTCCCTGCTGATGGGGAAAAAGGCGGACGCGACTGTCATTCGTGACAGTTCGCGGAACTGTGTCGTGGAAGGTGTATTTGAAATGGATGGTAAGGACACTATTCTGAGGAGAGTAATCAATCCGGCAGGCCGTTCCAGGGCATTTCTGAATGATGAACCGATGACGCTGTCGGATATGGCGGAACTTTCATCTTCCCTTATCGACATTCACGAGCAGCATCAATCCCGATTTCTCGATAATGCGGAGTATCAATTGCGCCTTCTCGATGATTTCAGCGCCAATGCCGGACTTATGGAAGCTTATTCTGCTGTTTGGAATAAATACCAGGAAAGAAAGAAGGCTCTGTCTGACTTGAAGGATAGTATCGCTTCGGCATCCCGTGACAGGGATTTCCGTCAATTCCAGTACGACAGACTTTCTTCGGCATCGCTGCGGGAAGGTGAATTGGAAGAATTGGAGGAGGAACAGAAAATACTCTCCAATGCCGAGACCATTATGTCCGAACTGATGAATTCAGAGAATGCGTTGGAGAACGATTCTTATTCTGTCACGCAGTCTTTAAAGAATGCGGCTTCATCTCTCTCCAGAATTGAAAAATATCTTCCCGCCTCTTCCGAGCTGATAAGGAGACTGTCCGAAGCCAGAATAGAAATAGAGGATATCAGTTCGGAACTGGATTCTATGAGTGAGACAGTTACTGTATCTCCCCAACGGCTTTCTCAAGTAGAGGAAAGGCTTGATACATTGTACGGTCTGCTGAAAAAGAACGATGTTTCTTCAGTAGCGGAGTTGATAGATATAAGGGATTCTCTGGAAAAGACCCTTTCCTCAGAAGAAGATGATGAGTTCAGGCTGAAGGAATTGGAGGAAGAAGTCGCTGTTCTGCAGGATGAAGTGAGGAAGACGGCTTCGGAACTTTCCATTTGCAGGAGAAATGCCTCCGTCAGGTTTTCTTCCGAACTTCAGGAATGTATCCGTTCTTTGGAAATGCCAGACGCTGTTTTTGAAGTCTCATTTACGGATAAGGAGAATCCTGGCCCGACAGGTATGGATGAAGTGATATACTTGTTTTCGGCTAATCAGGGAATGAACCCAGGAGAACTTTCCAAAGTGGCATCGGGTGGAGAACTCTCCCGTGTTATGCTTTCGTTCAAGAAGGTTTTTTCTGAATATTCATCCCTGCCGACTATGATATTTGACGAAATCGATACCGGTGTTTCCGGGCGTATGGCTGACAGAATGGGAAAATTGATAGCCGGGATGGGTAAAACGATGCAGATATTCGCCATTACGCATCTTCCTCAGATAGCCAGTCAGAACGGAACACATTTCCTGATAGAGAAAAATAGTTCGGACGGAGAGTCAAGGACGGAAATCCGTCGTCTTTCCGGGGATGAAAGGGTGTTGGAAGTGGCCAGAATGCTCAGCGGGGATACCTTGAGTGATGCCGCTTTGGAAAATGCCAGAACATTGATTAATGAAAACAAACGACAATTAATAATTAAATTACTGCTATGCGACTTATAATTGAACCATCCTCAAAGGAAATGTCGGTATGGGCTGCTTCTTATATAGCTGAAAGAATCAACTCATTTCACCCGACACCCGAAAAACCTTTCGTACTCGGTCTTCCCACCGGTTCGACTCCTATCGGTACATATCGTGAACTTGTAAAACTTTATGAAACCGGCAAAGTGTCTTTCAAAAACGTGGTTACTTTCAATATGGATGAATATGTAGGAATACCTGAAGACCATCCTGAAAGTTATCATTCATTTATGTGGAACAATTTCTTCAAGTTCATCGATATCAAGGAGGAGAATATCCACATTCTTAACGGAAACGCGCCTGATCTTCAGAAAGAATGTGAAAACTATGAAAAGGCCATCGCTTCATATGGAAAAATCAATCTGTTTATGGGTGGTATAGGGCCTGACGGGCATCTTGCATTCAATGAACCGGGGTCTTCACTCAGCTCCAGAACGAGGGTGAAGGCACTTACTACAGATACCATTATCGCCAATTCCAGATTCTTCGACAATGATGTCAATAAAGTTCCCAAGAAGGCTATGACTGTCGGAATCGGTACGGTTATGGATTCAGAGGAGGTGATGATTCTCGTGAACGGTCATAACAAGGCCCGCGCTCTGCGCCACGCAGTGGAAGAACCGGTATGCCATATGTGGACCATCAGTGTACTGCAGATGCATCCGAGGGGTATAATCGTGTGTGATGAAGCTTCCTGCTGCGAGTTGAAAGTAGGTACGTACAAGTATTTCAAGGATATAGAAAACAAATAAAGAAAGCGGCTCACGCCGCTTTCTTTATTTGTTCAACGTTATTCACACTCGATGGACCAGTCGGGGAGGTACGTTATATCCCTGACGGAGGAGTTGTAGAAACCTCCATCCCTGTTTAAATGCCTGAACTCAATGTCAGACTGGATGAGCTGGTATTTGACGTCCATAATTTCCTCGGGAAATGACGGACCGTAGGTTTCCATCATTTCGATGAAGAATTTCGTGATATCATACCCTTGATAGGCGAATGGGGTGGGTGAGGTATGGAATACCTCTTCGAATCGGTTGGTCATATCCATAGTCTCTTCGGAGTTGTAATCCAGATGATAGCTGAGACTGATATGGGTATTCAGGTGATGCAGGTATTCCAATTGAATGGTGCTGAAGTTTCTCCATTTTGGAAGGCCGAAAACGGAAATATTCCGCTTGCCTGTAGTTACGAGGACATTAAGGTTGCTGAGTGCATCGGATACGAAAGCTTCGTTTTCTGAAGCCACGAGAATGCGGGCCGGAGAGGGATTGTCTTCCGGTATCATCGATTTTAACTCGGAAATGACACGCTGATTCTGGAGAATGGCATAGGAATAGTTCCTGTATTTGATTCCTATACTGTCCAGTGCGGATATGGCCATAGTGGCGATGCGTGTCGGAGTCTTGTCTTTTTCTGTGATGATTATCAAATTTTCTTCCTGACTGCAGTTCGTGAATCTTTGAATCAGTCTTTTGTGGACTGCGTCTGGAGATGATGGAAAAATGAACAGATAAGGATTTCCTTCCGCCAGAGAAGATGTGCGGATATCCAGTGGAGATACCATCGGGATATGATTTTCTTTGGCGAACTCGGCGACCGGTTCCGCATCCTGCAGGGAAATGGGACCTATGATGAGATCACTCCCGGATATAGCACTTCCGGCGAGCATTTCCTGAGTGGAATCCCATTTGTCGAGATCGATTACTTGAATAGAATACTTCTTGAAGCGTTCTTCTTCCCTTAACTTGTATAGTGCCAGAAGTACTCCGGAATAGAAGTCACTCTGATTCACTTCGGATGAACCGTATCGTGCCGATTTCCCGAAAGGAATTACAATGGATATGGTATTGGTTATATCTTTTCCTTCATACAGGTCGGAATCGATGGATGCGGAACTGTTTATGATTTCTTTTCTATCCGATGAAGAAACTGCAATGGAAACTGTCGGTGTCGAAGGCTCTTCCTTGACCGGTTTATTCGTCTTGTATGCTATATCCGGGTCAATATCTTCCTGCTCATTGTCCTGGTCCGTCTCCATATCGTCCCTTGTTTTGTCTGTTCTTTTTGCGGTCTTTTTCCGTGAGTCGTTTTTTTCGTTGTTCTCCTTTTTATTTATCGGTTTTTCCACAGTCGCGGCAACGGAAGCAGAGACAGAAGCAGAAGCAGTAGCAGTAGTTTCGGAACTGCTGCCCCGTTTGTATCTGAATTTATATTCTGACTGGGAATCCTTGTCTTTGGAATCCTTACCCTTGGTCTCTTTGTCCCGGGTCACCTTTTTAATTTTGTCAGCAGTGTTTTTTTTCCAGAATGCTGTCTTTTCCCGGGAGTCTGTCTGCGGGGAAACGGTATCCTCCGATTCTTGATGTGAAGGAGTGTATTCTGTGGGGATATACAGAAAAACTCCGGGCTTCAATCCGTTTTTGGAGGAAGGATTTTTTTCCTGAATGGCACTTATCGGAATATCGTAGGCTTTGGAAATCGAAAGGAGTGTCTGTCCTTCTTTTATGAAGTGGACATAGTAAATGACTCCGTCTATCCTGACTTTGTCTTTGGAGATGGTAACTTCTTCTGATAAAGAATTCTGTGCCGATACTTGGGCGGGTACCAGTATCAGCACAGATATAAGTAATGTGAAGAATCTCTTCATAACAGATTAAGGCAGTCTTGCAAGCATATTCGAAACATTGGTTTCGATTCGTTCATATACATCGTCAGTATATGGGGCGGGCTCGAATTTCTGTCCTGTGATGTTTTCGAACAGTTCAATATAGCGATCAGAGATGATTTTAACCCTGTCGGCTGTCATTTCGGGAACCTGCTCCCCCTCTTTTCCCTGAAAACCGTTTTCCATCAGCCATTCACGAACAAATTCCTTGGAGAGTTGTTTCTGCTGTTCTCCCTTATTGAATTTTTCCTGATAACCGTCAGAATAGAAATACCTGGAGGAATCCGGGGTATGAATCTCGTCTATGAGTATGATTTCTCCGTCTTGACGACGTCCGAATTCATATTTGGTGTCGACCAGAATAAGTCCTCTCTCCGCGGCGATGCGTGAACCTCTCTCAAAGAGGGCGAGGGCGTACTCTTCCATCTTTTTATAATCTGTTTCAGGGATGATACCCCGTGCGATAATCTCTTCTCTGGAAATATCCTCATCGTGAGTGCCTATTTCCGCCTTTGTGGTAGGAGTGATGATGGGTGTGTCGAATTTTTGGTGTTCCTTCATTCCATCTGGAACCGGAACTCCGCATATCTGGCGGGCGCCTGCCTTGTATGCTCTCCAAGCACTGCCGGTAAGATACCCTCTGACTATCATTTCTACAGGAAGTCCCTGACATTTGTAGCCGACAGTTACCATCGGGTCGGGGGAGGCTATCTTCCAATTCGGAACTATGTCGCTCGTCTTGTCCAGAAACATTGACGCGATTTGATTAAGTACCTGTCCTTTATATGTTATCCCTTTGGGGAGGATTACGTCAAAGGCGGAAATGCGGTCAGTCGCTATCATTACGATATATTTATCGTCTATGAAATATACGTCGCGGACTTTTCCTTCGTATTTCCCAGTCTGTCTGCCGAAATGAAAATTCGTGGAAGTTATGGCGTTCATTATTTCTGAATAATAAACTATTTATTGTTTCTGGTGGCTATATATTCGTTGTTGAGACCTTCGAGAACTTCGTTGGTAATGTCGAGTGCGCTGTCGCCC
>JAGHUZ010000174.1 GCA_018064575.1 Candidatus Minthomonas equi | reverse complement strand
GTGGTGGACGTGGATTACTGTACCGTCAACGGTCATCCGTTTTTCTGCACCTGCGGAGTGGGCTTCGATGCATTCATCAGTTGGAAGTTCTCCGAGGCTGGCAAGAGGGGTTTGGTGACGTATATGAAAGAGGCTTTTCAGAATTGGGCGGGGTACTCTCCTGTCTGTTATGAAATCGAAACTGATGATGGTGTGCATTTGAGACAGACAGCCGTTCTGATTACCTGCGCGAATGCCGCTCAATGGGGAAACAATGCCAGAATAGCTCCACACGCATCGCTGACGGACGGATTGCTCGACGTAACGGTAGTGGATCCTCTCAACGTTCTTCAGGCCGGACCTGTAGCAGTTCATCTTATGGGCGGTACTCTTCATTGGAGTCCGCTGACGAAGATGTTCAAGTGCCGTAGTCTGATTATACGTCGTCCGGAGGAAGGACCGGCTCATTTTGACGGGGAGCCGATGATGCTTGGTACGGAATTGGAAGTGAAAGTAATACCTGAGGGTCTGAAAATGCTGGTTCCGGCCAGAAAGAAAAATATATGAGCCGTATGCCTTTCAAAACCAAGAGGGATTTATATCTCCTGCCGCTCTGCGCATCATTGAACCTCATCGTCGTGATGATATTGTATGCCGTGTGCAGGGCTGTGTATTTGTGGATGAACATAGGACTGTTCCCGGAACTAACTCAGCCGGAAATGGTCGGATTTTTCCGTTCCGGTCTGATTTTCGATATTTCAGCGGTTCTGTATTCTAATCTGCTGTATATCGCCCTGGTTCTGCTTCCCGTTCCCGGAAAGGAGAGCCGGCTTTATTCGAGGATTCTCAGATGGTCCTATTTCATTCCGAATGCCGTTTGTCTGATTTCGAATATCGCGGACAGTGCTTATTTCCCGTTTTCAAACAGGCGTACGACCGCTTCTGTTTTCAAAGAGTTTACGGCGGAGGAAAATCTGGGTGAGATTTTCCACACTGAACTGGTGAATCATTGGTATCTGGCTGTCATAACCCTGGTGTTAATCGCTGTCCTGTGGCTGCTATATATTCATCCTTCATCGGGTATATGGCATTCAAAAGGCTTTAACGAAAGGAGGACGAGACCGGTAAGTCCGGGCAGATATTATCTGACGCATTTTCTCATTCTGGCAGCTTTGGCTTATCCTATCGTGGGAGGTTTGCGCGGAGGATTCGGGCGGCAGACTCGTCCCATAACCATAAGTAATGCGAACGGGTATGTCAAGCGCCCGCAGGAGGCCGCTCTGGTACTGAATACACCTTTTTCTCTGATGCAAACTCTTGGCGTAGAGTCTTTTCCGAGGCCAGAGTATTATTCCGATGGGGAACGAAAAAAGATGGAAAGCATTTTCAATCCGCTTCATGCCCCCGTAGCGGAGAAAGATTTCAAGCCATTGAACGTGGTGGTATTCATTATGGAGAGTTTCGGTAGGGAATATAGCGGATATTTGAATCAGGATATTCCTGACTATAAGGGATATATGCCGTTTTTGGATTCTCTGATGTCAGAATCGCTGACCTACAGATATTCCTTTGCCAACGGCCATAAGAGCATTGATGCCATGCCGTCGGTTCTCTCCTCTATCCCTATGTTCATAGAACCGTTCTTTCTTACTCCATATGCTCTCAACGATGTTTCCAGTATGGCCGGAGAACTTGCGAAAAAGGGGTACTATACTGCTTTTTTCCACGGAGCGAAGAATGGGTCTATGGGATTTGAGGCTTATGCCCGTACTTCCGGTTTCGGTGATTATTTCGGCAGGACGGAATATCGAGAATGGCTCGGACACGATGATTCCGATGATTATGACGGGTACTGGGGAATATGGGACGAAGAGTTTTTCCAGTTTTTCGCAGATAAGATGAGCTCCTTCAAGGAGCCTTTCTGTACAGGAATATTTTCCGTTTCATCCCATCATCCTTTCATCGTGCCTGCAAAATATGAAGCTGAGTTCCCGAAAGGGAGGCTGCCGATGCATCAGTGTGTCGGTTATTCTGATTTCGCCCTCCGCCGATTTTTCGAGAAAGCTTCCGCTTGCGAATGGTTCGACCGCACACTGTTCATCATTACTGGCGACCATACGAATCAGACGGATTTACCTGAGTATAAAACCGATGCGGGAACATTTGCCGTTCCCGTGATTTTCCATTACCCTGCGGGCAATGTGAGCGGTATCAATGCACTTCGCGGCCTTGATTCGGAGAGTGTGGCCCAGCAGGCAGACATTATGCCTACTGTTCTTGATTTTCTGGGCTATGATATCCCGTATGTGGCTTTCGGGTGCGATTTGCTTAACACTCCGGCAGAGGAAACTTTCGCTGTAAATTATAACAATGGAGTTTATCAGTTATTTAAAGGTGATTTCTGTCTTCAGTATGACGGCAGCCGTTCATCGGGTCTTTATCGCTTCAGAACTGATGTGTATATGAAAGACAATCTTCTGGATAAATTTCCCGAAGTGCGCGAGATGATGGAAGAAAATCTCACTTCCATCATCCAGCAGTATATGGAAAGGATGAATGATAATCAACTTATAGTGAAATAATCGGATGAGAACCAAAACTTCTTCGACAGTCAAAGCCGGAATACTCGCTTTCCTGAAATCAATCATTGCCATCATTTTTTATGCTGTCGCTATGGCGGGGGTTGGTGCAGGGATTGATTATCTGACGGATGGTGTTTTGTCCTTTCCCGTCAGTCAGGGGATATGCACTCTGGTGGCGGGGCTAGGGTCTGTCTGGCTGATGCGCAGATTATTGGACCATAAGCCAATGTCCGCTTTAGGGTATGCCTGGGACGGAAGGGGATTTGTCAGAGGTTTCCTGCTCGGGACCTGTCTGATTCTTGTAGGTCTGGGAATACTGCTTTTGACTGCTTCGGTGAGGATAGTTTCCTTTTCTCCGGATATATCAATCGTCCTTCAGGCAGTCTTTCTATTCGTGTGTGTGGCTGTTGGTGAAGAAAGCTGTTTCAGGGGTTATATTGTAGGTAATATGGGGGATACTATGGGAAATGTTTCCGCCTTGTTCATCTCCGGCATATTGTTCTCCGCTCCTCATTTGATAAATCCTGACAGTTCAGTTATGTCTTTTATGGGGATACTTCTGGCTGGATGGATGTTGGCCGCCGCCTATGTCTTTACGAGGAATCTATGGAAAGCCATCGGAATCCATTTAGGATGGAATCTGATGCAGTCGATGGTGGGGTTCCGTGTCAGCGGTCTTGACATTCCCGGTGTCCTGATACTGGATTATCCGCAGGAAAACATATGGAACGGCGGTATTTTCGGCTTCGAGGCATCTCTGGTATGCGTGATACTTCTCAGCGTGGTTACGGCTGTCCTTATGTGGAAGGAACGCAGGAATCTGTAAAGATGCCTTTATTGATAGAGAAAGCGTTTGATGCTTCTCTTGGGAGTTTTTTCGAATTCTTCTTTTACGAGTTCTATCCTGGAAATTCTGGAATAACTCGGAAGCAGCAGATTCAGTTTCAGCCGGTTTTCTTCCATAATTGTGGACAGTCCGTTTTCATCCAGTGATTCCTGTGAGACTCTGGTAAGGTCAGGAAATACCAATGCCACGATTTTCTTGTCCCTTTCCACTACGATGGATTCGACGACGTAAGGTTGATTATTCAGTTTGTCCTCTATCTCCTCGGGATAGATGTTTTGTCCGTTCGAACTGAGAATCATATTCTTGGAACGGCCCCGGATGAATATGTTCCCTTTGGAATCCATAACTCCCAAGTCACCTGTTCTTAGCCATCCGTCATCTGTAAAAGCGGCTTTCGTGGCTTCTTCATTATGGAAATAACCCATCATTACATTGTCCCCCTTGGCCTGAATTTCACCGACCTTCCTGATGGAATCATCCGAATCGATGCGTATTTCCATACGGTGTACCGCTTTTCCGCACGAACCTTTGCGGAACTTTCTCCAGTCTTCGTATCCGAGGATAGGACCGCATTCTGTCATTCCGTAGCCGATGGTGTAGGGAAGCCGGGTCGCTTTCATAAGTTCTTCGACTTCGGCATTTATGGCTGCGCCACCTATTATCATATAGCGCAGTTCGCCACCAAAGGCGAGGAGTATCTTGTCGTGGATACGCTGATAGACGAGGTTCCGCAGAAGAGGAAACTTCATCAGCCATTTGAATTTCGGTTTTTCGAGTGTAGGGAAAACAGAAGCTTTGAATACTTTCTCGATAACCAGCGGGACGGTAACTATCATATATGGCTTGACTTCAGCGAAGGCCTTGAAGAGAATGTTGGGAGATGGAAGCTTGCCGAGGAAGAATATGTGGCATCCACCTGCGAGCTGGTATAGAAATTCAAAAGCCAGACCGTACATATGAGCCATCGGAAGCATTGAAACTATGCTTTCTCCAGGATGATTCGGAATCCCCCACTGTCCGAATTCGATGTTGGAACTGAGGTTTCCGTATGAAAGCATTACTCCCTTGGGCGCACTGGTGGTTCCTGATGTATAATTTATCAGGGCCAGGTCGGAAAAATTGTTCTTGGGATAATCCACTATATCGGGAGTAACCCCCTTGGGATATGCTTCCTCCATCCATTGCCCCATATCGTCCAGATAGCATCCGGAGGATATCGCTGACGTGTCATCGTCTCTAATCCAGAGAATTTCATCGGCCGTGAGGTCGATGGCATACTTGAGGAAGCTGAATGATGATGGGGTCATCCTGTTCCATTTGTCCTTTTCCGTGAACAGAACCAGACTTTCGGAGTGTTCTGTGAGAGACTGTATGCTGTCCGTAGTGAAGTCGTTCAGAAGAGAAACTACGACGGCCTCGTATGTGGTTACGGCCATAAATACTATTCCCCATTCGGCACTGTTACGGGCGCAGATGGCGATTTTATCTCCTTTTCTGAGGCCCATTTTTCGAAACAGAAGGTGGTATGCTTCTATCTTCTGCGCCATTTCTCCATAGGAATAGGTGGTTCCTTTGTAATTCGTCAGGGCTGGCTCGTTCCAAGCGCTTTTGATGGAGCGTTCGATGTAGTATAGGAAATGATTGTACATTTTCATTAGCGGTGAGTACTGTCTGCAAAAATAAGTTTTTTATTCGAAATATTATTCAGTCAGGCTGCGCCAGGCATTGATAAATCTGTCGGCTGTGGTGGAGGAGACTGTGAGTGAGGGGAGCAGTCGGATGACGTTCCTGCCGGCGGCCCCTGTGAAAATATGTTTTTCAAACAGAAGCCTGTCTCTAAGACCTTCGAATTCCGCTTTGAGTTCAAGCCCTATCATAA
>JAGHUZ010000121.1 GCA_018064575.1 Candidatus Minthomonas equi | reverse complement strand
TCCAACGGGGAGCCTCTGCCGGGTGCAGCCATTCTGATTAAAGGAACAGCAGATGGTGTAGTCACCGACATTGACGGACGCTACTCTGTCACAGTAGCTCCTGATGCGACTCTCGGCTTTACGACCATCGGTTACAAGGACGTTGAAATTCAAGTCAACGGACGGACTGAAATCAATGTCAAACTTGAAGTTGACACGGAACTTCTGGACGAAGTCGTGGTAACGGCGATGGGTATTACCCGTTCAGAGAAGACTCTCGGTTATGCAGCCACTACCGTCAAGAGTGATGAGATTGTAGGCGCCCGCACGACCAATGCAGTCCAGTCTCTTTCCGGAAAAGTAGCCGGTGTTCAGGTTCTTGCATCATCATCAGACCCTGGTGCCGCGACCAACATCATCATTCGTGGTTTCAGTTCAATCAGTGGAAGTAACCAGCCTCTCTATGTAGTTGACGGCGTTCCTATTCAGAACAGTACCATCAGTTCCGCTTCAGGTGACAAATCCAGCACCATCGCAGGTATCAGCAATATCGCATCCAGCGATATCGAGTCTATGACCGTCCTCAAGGGAGCAGCGGCTACCGCTCTTTATGGTAGCCGCGCAGCCAACGGCGTCATCATCGTTACCACGAGAAGCGGTAAGAAAGGTGAAGACAGAAACTTCTCCCTTGAGTACACCGGAGGAATGCAGATTCGTCAGGTATCTCAGTACCCAATGTTCCAGAATCAATTCGGCCAGGGTTGGAACGGTACCCAGACATTCATTGAGAATGGTTCCTGGGGTCCGAGGCTTGATGGTTCCACTCAGGTTTATGGTCCCGTCTGGAATCACCAGCAGCGCATCCATACCTATGATGCCAAGGAGAACAACTTCCTCGACTTCTTCGAACTCGGCCTCTCTCATAACCACAATGTGACTTTCAGCGGCGCTTCGAGCGACAACAAGCTTACATACTATCTTTCTTATTCTTACAATAAGGACAATGGTATCATGCCACGCGATTACGACACCTATCAGCGTAATACCATCGCGTTCAGGAGCAGTTATCAGGCGACGAAATGGATGAAGGTTTCTTCCAGCATCAATTTCGCGAGAGCAGACAGCCGTATGGTCGATACCGATCAGGGTACTTCCGTAATCGATGGTCTTTATGAATTCCCTCGTGATATGTCCATCGTCGACCTTAAGGACTTGTCGAATCCATTCAACACACCTGAGGCATATCTTACACCTTACGGAATCACCAACCCATACTGGGCACTCGAAAACAATTACGATAAGACCGAATCAAAGCAGATAAACGGCAAGATTCAGGCTGACTTCACTCCCATCAAAGGCCTTACCCTTACTTATCGTATGGGATTCGACTATACCAACTACAATAAAAAAGTCGGCTACCCTCAAATCGCTCTTGACGATGCCCTCATTAATCACGACAAGGGTTACGCTCCTTCACATATGAACCAGAATGGCTGGGTAAGCCGTTCATTCGGTGAGCTTTATGAAACCAACCACGATTTTCTGGCCACCTATAACAATAAGTTCTTCAATGACAAGTTTGACCTTACAGCTCTCATCGGTGTAAATATTAATGAAAGAGGTTCATCTTCAATGGGCGGTCAGACGAGCACTCTCACTTTTGATACCGGTTTCTGGGATTTGAGCTACGGTGCCGACAAGACGTCCATCACTGAAAGCGCTTCCAAGAGACGTCTGACAGGTTTGTTTGCAGATGTCACTCTTGGCTATAACGATGAGGTATTCCTCGACGTCACTGCACGTAATGACTGGTCATCAACTCTTCCTATCGATGCCAATCATTATTTCT
>JAGHUZ010000194.1 GCA_018064575.1 Candidatus Minthomonas equi | reverse complement strand
TTACTGAAGTTAAAATAAGTCCTGCCGTTTCCGGTGAAATCGTGGAGTTGAATGTCGAAGAAGGTGACCGGGTCTCCAAAGGCGAACTCTTGATACAGATTCAGCAGGATGTGTATCTCTCTGCAAAGGAGAGGGCAGAAGCTTCTCTTCAGGCTGCCAGAGCCCAATGTGAACAGCAAGGCGCATCTTTCAAGAAAGCTGAACTGAGTTTCCTGAGGAATGAGAAACTAATTGGAATGAAGGCGATTTCGGAGTCCGAATTCGAGGTTTCCAAAGCAGAGTATCTGGTGGCCAAAGGACAGCTCGCCGCAGCTGAATTCAATGTCAGAAGTGCTGAGGCTTCCTTGAAGGAAGCACAGGAAAATCTGGTAAAAACCACCATCTATGCACCTATGGACGGCATAGTTTCCAAATTGAGTGTTGAAAAGGGAGAAAGGGTAGTGGGAACTTCACAGATGGCCGGTACGGAAATGCTCAGAATAGCCGATATGGATATGATGGAGGTCGTGGTGGACGTTAATGAAAACGATATAATCCGCATCTCTGAAAATGACACGGCATCCATCAGTGTGGATGCCTATCCGGGCAGGACCTTCACAGGTATAGTTACCAAAATCGCCAGTTCCGCCAAGAATATAGGTGCCACCACTGACCAGGTGACCAATTTCGAAGTCAAGGTCGCTATTCTGCAGCAGTCGTATGCTGATTTGTGTGAAATCGGAAAACTTCCGTTCCGCCCAGGAATGTCCGCGTCGGTTTCCATCAGAACTGAATGTCGTCAGGGAATCCTTACTATTCCTCTTCAGTGTGTGACAGCCCGTAATGGCGTAGGTGACGGAAGCTCCATTACAGGCGAGTACGTCTTCGTCGTTTGTGATTCCGCTTCCACTGTGAAGGCGGTGCCGGTCCGTACAGGAATTCAGGATATCGAAAATATTGAAGTACTGGAAGGTCTTTCCGAGTCGGACCGCATAGTTACGGGACCCTATCTGGTCGTCAGCAAAACTCTGAAAGAAGGTGATAAGGTTATGGAATCACAAGAGAAGGAAAAATGAAAGGCGATAGACAAATGAACAGAATACTGCTTCTGGAAACATCTACTGTCAGATGTTCCGTTGCGCTGGCTGAAGGGATGACCATTGTTTCACATAGGGAAACCGATGTGCCCAAGGCCCATGCTTCCAAACTCTCTCCTTTCGTGGATGAGATGCTGAAAGAAACCTCTTTATCGATGAAGGACATCGATGCCGTGGCCGTCAGCGGAGGCCCCGGTTCTTATACGGGATTGAGGGTTGGTGTCTCTACCGCCAAAGGCCTGTGTTTCGGAGCGGGAAAACCGCTCATCAGTGTCGGAACGCTTGAAATTCTTGCCTGGCAGGCTGCCGGAATGCTGGAATCGCCTATAGATGCGATAATCGTTCCTATGGTAGATGCCAGGAGAATGGAAGTCTATACTCAAACTTTCTCGGCTTCGTGCGAAGCACTTTCCGAATGCGAGGCGAAGGTGCTTGACGAAGACAGTTTCAGTAAACTTTTCGCCTGCGGCAAAAAAATAGTTTTCGTCGGAGACGGAGTGGAAAAATACCATCTTTTCCTGAAGTCGCATTCCCCTGAAAAGACTGCCTCCTGCATTTTTTTGCATTGTTGTCCGGATGCATCTGCGATGCTTTCACCTTCACTGCGAAAATTCGCGTCAGGGGATTTCGAGGATTCGGCCTACTATGAACCATTCTATCTGAAGGAATTTGTGGCAGGCATTTCCAGAAAAAGTGTCCTGTAGGATATTTTTTCTAACTTTGCAGTTTGTATAAGACAATACAAACTGCGATGAGTTTCAAAGAATACAAGAATTTCAATCTTACCGGGATTAATAACTCGGTTCTGGAACAGTGGAAAGCGAAACAGATTTTCGAAAGGACCTTGAAAATCCGTAAGGATGCCCCTGAATTCATATTTTTCGAAGGTCCCCCTTCTGCCAACGGGATGCCCGGCATCCATCACGTCATGGCCAGAAGTATCAAGGACGCGATATGCCGATATAAAACGCAGACAGGTTATCTGGTCCGCAGGAAGGCCGGGTGGGATACCCACGGACTTCCCGTGGAACTCGGAGTGGAGAAGAAACTGGGCATTACCAAGGAGGATATCGGGAAAACCATCAGTGTGGCGGATTATAACAACAGTTGTCGCACCGAGGTGATGAAGTACACCAGGGAATGGATGAACCTCACCGACAGAATCGGATACTGGGTGGATATGGAAAATCCTTATATCACCTATGATAACCGCTATATCGAGACTCTCTGGTATCTGCTTAAGAAAATTTACGGGAAAGGACTGCTCTATAAGGGGAAATGCATTCAGCCGTATTCTCCGGCTGCCGGTACCGGACTCAGTTCTCACGAGTTGAATCAGCCGGGGTGTTACAGGGACGTGAAGGATACCACCGCAGTGGCGCAGTTCGCCATCAAGGCTGGAACTTCGAAGGCTGATGAACTCATCGCGCTCTCCCGCGGGGGCGGTGCCGAACTCTTCGCTCTGGCCTGGACTACCACCCCCTGGACGCTTCCTTCGAATACAGCCCTCTGTGTGGGACCGAAAATAGAATATGTGCTCGTACGTTCATTTAACCCTTATACGGGTGTTCCTGGATGTTATATTGTGGCGAAGCCGCTTCTCAATGCACATTTCAATCCGAAGGCGGAGAATATGCCGTTCGAAGATTATAAGGCCGGTGACAAGCTTGTCCCTTGGAAACTTATAAAGGACGGAATGAAGGGAACGGAACTTGAGGGAATGGAATATGAACAGCTTATTCCCTGGATTCGTCCTGACGAAGGCGCATTCCGTGTAATTTTGGGTGATTACGTTACCACTGAGGACGGTACCGGTATCGTTCACATAGCCCCGACTTTCGGTGCCGATGACGACAAGGTGGCCAAGGCTGCCGGTGTTCCTCCGCTTATGGTCGTTGACCGTGAAGGACTTCTTCAGGCCCAAGTCGACTGGGACGGGAAAATGTACCGCATAGAGGAACTTGACCGGAAGTTCGTGGCGGAAAGGGTGAATGTGGAAGAATACGGGCCTTTCGCGGGCAGATATGTCAAGAATGCATATGATTCATCCGCTACGGCCGAAACTCCGACCCTGGATGTGGATATTTGCGTTATGCTCAAATCGCAGAACAAGGCTTTCAGGATAGAGAAGCACGTTCATACCTATCCTCACTGTTGGCGAACAGACAAACCTGTATTGTATTACCCGCTCAACAGCTGGTTTATCAGGACTACGGCAGTTCAGGAACGTCTCATCGAATTGAACAGAACTATAAAATGGTATCCGGAATCCACCGGAAGCGGCCGTTTCGGAAAATGGCTTGAAAACCTTCAGGACTGGAACCTTTCAAGGAGCCGTTTCTGGGGTACGCCGCTGCCTATCTGG
>JAGHUZ010000137.1 GCA_018064575.1 Candidatus Minthomonas equi | reverse complement strand
ATCTGGGCTATCCTTTCCCCTCGAACGACAGTAAAGGGTTCATTGGACAGATTCACCAGAATCACCCTGATTTCACCGCGATAATCGGCGTCTATCGTCCCCGGAGCATTGACGATGGAGATTCCGCGCTTCGCGGCAAGTCCGCTTCTCGGGCGAATCTGAGCTTCATAACCTTCCGGCAATTCGATATACAGTCCGGTGGGAACCATCGCCCTCTCCAGCGGCTTCAAAGTAATTTCGTCGTCGATGGCAGCTCTCAAGTCCATACCGGCCGACAGTTCAGTGGCATACGAAGGAGTCGGGAAGCCCGATTTGTTGATGATTTTTACGTTCATAAAGTATTATTGTTTCTATATTTCTTCTGTTTTCGGCTGTCTGCGTTCCGTCACATACCACAGCCCCAGCCATCCGAGAAGCAGCACAGTGCAGACTCCCCACCTGATCCATTGATTCAAGCCCGAAGGCAATAACAATGACAGCCAGTAAAATATCAGCGTCACGGCGATGACGGATACTATTCTCCCCCACCTGTAAGGTATCTTATAATATTTGTTCCCCAGTATGACACTGATGAGCAGCATAGTGAAATAACTGAAGAAATGGCCCCACGCCGCCGCGTGATAGGAATATCGGGGAAGGAAGACTACGTTTATGACTGTCGTGACCACTACACCGGCAAGGGTAATCCATATGGCGAACGAAGAACGGTCCGAAAGTTTATACCACATCGAGACGTTGAACAGCATACCCAGCATTACATAAGCCAGCAGCATTACGGGAACAATATCCATACCCACACGGAAATCAGATCCGATAAGCAGTTCGAAAATGTCCACATAATACATTATCCCGAGAAACACCAGCATACAGAAAGCGACGAAGTATTCCATCACTTTGGCATAGAGCACACGGGAATTCCTGTCCTTGGCCCTGGAGAAAAAGAAGGGTTCTGCGGCATATCTGAACATCTGTATGAAAAGACTCAGAAGAACCGCGATTTTTATGCATCCCTGATAAATCCCCAATTCGGAACGCCACAGGGAATCATCCACATTGAAAAAGCGGAACAGATACCTGTCCATAAAATCATTCACCACCCCGGGGAGCTGAGCTATCATTATGGGGAAGGAATAAAGCATCAAGGGTTTCCATACAGAACGGTCGATGGAAAATCTGAATTTAACCAATTCCGGCAGAAAAAGCAGAAACGCGACCAGACAACTGACCAGAATCGCGAATATCGGATAAGTGAAATCCGGTTCTACGGACACCAATGCATAAATCCACGCCCCGGAATCCCCTCCTGTGATACGGGGAAGGAAGAATACCAGAAAACAGGAAGTCACCACCTCTGTAAGTATCTTCAATGTCCTGAATATGGCGAACTTCCAAGCCCTCGTCTGATAACGGAGCCTGGCAAAAAGAATCGAGGTGATGGAATCCGAGGCCAGTATGATACCAAGATAAATATAAACCTTACCGAAGCCGGGATACCCCATCTTCGCCGCGAGCGGTTCGGAGAAAAGAATGGAAGCCAGCAGCACGACGACGGAAAGAACAGCGACAGTCAGCAGGGCATTTGAAAAGACGGAGTCAGCCTTGTATCCTTCCTTATTGGCAAAGCGGAAACAGCCGGTTTCAAGTCCAAGGGTAAGAAGAACCTGAAGTACGGCTACATACCCCATAAACTCAGCCTGAACACCATATGCGGAAGTGGACATCACTCTGGTATAGACGATAACCATCAGATAATTGATGGCCCGCGCCAGAATAGTGCTCATCCCATAAATGGCAGTTTCTCCGGCCAGTTTTTTCAATAATCCAGCATTGTTCATTCGACTATATTTGCTAATTTTGCCTTGAAAAATCAGTACTTCTCCTGACAACAAAGATATAGTTTTATGAGTAAAAAGCACTTTTTTTTAACAGCATTAATCTCTGTATCCGCCATCGTATCCACATCTTGTGGACAGCCGAAAGCCAAGACAGGCGACACATCCGAAAGCACAAAAGCCACGACCGCCGCCGTTCAGGCGGAAGCCTCCCCTACAGAACCAACAGACACAGTTATGAATAAAGAAAACGAAAATCCCCTTTACGAGATTCATACCTCGATGGGAACCATTACCGTAATGCTCTATAGGGAGACGCCCCTCCATCTCGCTAATTTCGAAAATCTGGTAAAACGGAATTATTACGACGGAATCCTTTTCCACCGCGTCATCCCCGGTTTTATGATTCAGGTCGGTGACCCCCTTACGAAAGATGCCTCACGTGTAAATGAATATGGAACCGGCGGCCCCGGCTATACCATTCCGGCAGAAATCAAATCCGAATTCACTCATAAGAAAGGCGCCCTCGCAGCAGCCCGCCGCGGAGATGCAGCCAACCCGAAACGCGAATCTTCCGGTTCCCAGTTCTACATCGTTCAGGACGCACAGGGATGCTCACATCTCGATGGGCAATACACCATTTTCGGTGAAACTGTTGACGGATTCGACGTAATCGACAAAATCGCCGCCGTTCCCACCAATCAGAGAGACTTACCGCAGAGGGAAATCAAAATCGTCTCCATTAATAAAGTGGAATAAAAAAAACGGAAGTCTTCAGTCAGACTTCCGTTTTTTTTATTTTCCCCAAAGGTTCGAAGGATAAACTCCGGCATCTATCAAAGCCTGTATCTTGGCCACAGTATCGGGACGGTCTTCCTTATAGGTAACGCCGAACCACTTGGCGCCGCTGTTGAGAACCTTCAAGGATACTTTACCGGTATTGATGAGTTCATTCACACAAAGAGGAATGAAGAATTCAGCTTTTGGATTCGCCTGCGTGGCAGAATCTGAAAAGAATTTCTTGAACTGGCATTCGGAC
>JAGHUZ010000236.1 GCA_018064575.1 Candidatus Minthomonas equi | reverse complement strand
GCGCAATGATGCCGAAGTCGATGTCATCTGCGGACAGACAGAGCCCGAGCTGCAGGGCTGGATCCCCCAGTGGACCAGTGACGGTTACGTTTACAACCCTGAAGCCACCCCCACCTTCAGTTACAAAGATGCGGGGCAGAGCGGGTCGGCATATATTCTCTATCCGATGAAAGCGGGCGGGAAGAACCCGGTGAAGGCGGTACGCACGAAGGGCAGAATCATAGAGGTTTTTTGGGCCGATGGAGGAAGAGACCGCATAACATTCTCCGTTGAGGGCAAGCGATTGAAGACACTCTCCTTCGAGTCAAAGGATAAACGATTCTCAGTCCTGGAATGACTTCCCCAAAGTGTTTGGAGGCTGTTTCTACGAGTGAGTAATCACTATGAACTTTTTCCCGTCGGAAGCGGGGAAGGCGAATATGTGGCGGGTATCGTCTTCGCTTATCCCGGAGCGTATTCTGAGCTGGTCCGAAGTCATCGGCAGGTCTCGTGCGGTAACGGAGGCTGCAGGACAGAGTGATTTCAGACTTTTTATGGCTTTTCCGCCGAATGGCAATATCTTTTCTATGCGGAATGTTTTCCCGGGGAAATCCGGCACTTTTTCCGCAGAGAGGTAGAGATGGACGTTGGAACTGATTTTCGAGAGATTCCGGCTGACGGCAGGCAATTTGAGAAATCCGGCCTTTGTTATGGAATGCAAAGGCTGATATAAATATTGCCCTTCAGCCTTTAAAATATCTTCGGAACTTGCCCAGCCGCACCGGGCTTCTTTTTCTGCTGAGAGGGTGGAATGCATACCGCGTGTCCGGATTCCGCCTTCGGTTATGGAAATGTCTCCGGCTGTGATTTGCGATTCTGCGGAGAATCCTTTTTCCATCAGCAGCAGTATCTCCCGGCATTGGTCTGCCACTGATATGACGTGGACTTGAGATGTCTCCGGCAGCATTCGCAGCAGCGCGCTGATGTCAGCCATAGGGGAGACTTTGACCAGAATCCTGTCTGTAAGACGGAACAGTCCGGCTTTGATGAGTGTGATGTCAGGCTCACAGTCTCTGATGGAATACAGTCTGGTTCCTGAACTGGAACGGCGGTCAGGGTCGAGATAAATAAGACCATATTTTTTTTCCACCGTATTCAATAGTATGTTGGAATCTCCCTGCGTAACAGAAATGTTTCCTGCGCCGAGAAGCGCCATATTATGTTTTGTGGCTTGAAAGAGTAAAGGATTATGCTCGAAGCAGTCGAGAGATACAGCTTTTTGTGACATGAAAAATGCATCGACACCCAGCCCTGCGGTAAGGTCGGCCACTGTGGTGCCTTCCGGGATGAAACGCTGTTTGTAAATGGCGGTGGCTTGGGAGGAACATTGCTCAAGAGCCAGCGGGTAGGGGAATAGAAGTTCCGGGAAGGACATCCAGAGAGGAACTTTTGTCTTGAGTTTTTTACGTGCTTCTATGCATCTGACTGCCGTGGGGATATCAATGTCGGGATATGCTGACGCTTTCAGCAGAAGTGCGGCTGTGTCCACGGCAGGATGGTTCAGAATAAAATCAAGCGTATTCTTGTTCATTTGAAAGCAAAGTTAAGTATATTTGTGAATTCTAAACAAGAAGCACATTTTAAGGTATGAACTACAGAGAAATCGCACTTCAGTGGACAGGTCCCCAGTATGATGAAAAGACCAGAATGAAAGTCAATTCCATGTTGCACGGAGATCCTAAGGAACTTGAGGACGCATTTTACCGTAACCTCGAATTCGGCACAGGCGGCTTGCGCGGCATTATGGGGGTCGGCATCAACAGGATGAACAGATACACCGTGGGTATGGCCACCCAAGGTTTTTCAAACTATATCAAAAAGGCATTCCCTGCCGGGGGAGTGAAGGTGGCTGTATCATACGATTCCAGAAACCATAGCAAGGAATTCGCCAAGATTACGGCGGAGGTGTTCGCAGCCAACGGCTTCCACGTGTATCTTTTTGAAAACATACGCCCTACACCTGTGCTGAGTTTCGCCATACGCGAATTGAAATGCCAAGCCGGTGTGATGATTACAGCGTCTCATAACCCGAAGGAATACAACGGTTACAAGGCATACTGGAGTGACGGTGCGCAGATTACCTCACCGCACGATACGGAAATTATCGAAGAGGTGAAGAAAATCACTGACCCTTCTATGGTGAACTTCAGCGGAGAGCAGGCAACCAGAATAGAGCTTATAGGTGAGGATATCGACCGAAGGTATCTCGAATCCATCCACTCGCTTATGCTGTCTCCTGACTCCGTAAAGCGCCACAGTGATATGAAAATGGTTTATACCCCTCTTCACGGATGCGGAGTCAGACTTGTTCCACGTTCCCTGAAGGAACTCGGTTTTACCAATGTGCATACGGTGGCGGACCAGGAAATCAGCGACGGAGATTTCCCGACGGTAGTTTCCCCGAATCCCGAAGAACCGGGAGCGATGAAGATGTCTGTCGAACTGGCTGAAAAAATCGGTGCTGATTTCGCTATGGCTTCTGACCCGGATGCCGACCGTGTGGGTATCGCTGTTCGTGACAATGATGGAAAAATGGTTCTTTTCAACGGAAATCAGACTGCTTCGATGCTGATGTACTATATGCTTACCCGCTGGAGCGAACTCGGAAAAATAGAAAATGCTCCATACGTGGTGACCACCATAGTATCTTCCCAGCTGATGCATGCCATCGCCGCCAAGTACGGTGTCCAGATATATGATGTGCTTACCGGCTTCAAATATATAGCTGAAATCGTCCGCAACAATGAGGGCAAACGTATATTCATCTGTGGCGCGGAGGAAAGTTACGGCTTCAATGCCGGAGAATTCGTCCGTGACAAGGATTCTGTGGTGACTTGCTCCCTTATCGCTGAATGTGCGGCGTGGGCTGCAGATCAGGGGCTCACCCTTTATCAGCTGATGGATAAGATTTATGCCGAATTCGGACTGTACCGCGAACGGCTGGTTTCAGTGGTGCGCAAGGGAAAGGACGGCGTGGAACAGATTCAGAATATGATGAAGGAGTATCGTGAAAATCCACCTTCAGTAATCGCAGGCTCGAAAGTGACGAAAATCATCGATTACAACGAGCCGGAAAAGACAGGGCTTCCAAAGTCCAATGTGCTTCGCTTCTTTACAGCGGATGGAGGTGTGGTCGCAGTACGTCCATCCGGAACGGAACCCAAAATCAAGTTCTATTTCGGAGCAAAGGGTGAAAACGCCAATGATACCCTCGACCAAATGGTTAATGAATTTTCTAAATAAATACAGATATGGAACTTAAAACTATTCTTCTATGTGCAGCGGCACTGCTGACAGTATCCACTCCTCTTTCCGCTCAGAAGAAAAAAGCGAAAGAAGCAAAACCTGAAGGTTATCAGTTTACCACCCAAATTGAACTGCCTGTCACTTCCATCAAAAATCAGGCATCCTCAGGTACCTGCTGGGCCTTTTCCTCTGTTTCATTTTTCGAATCTGAGATTCTCAAGAATGGTTATACCGGTGAGCTCGACCTTTCCGAAATGTTTTTTATCAGCCACGCCTATCAGGACAGGGCAGATAAATTCGTCCGTCTTCACGGAGCTCTCGAGTTCGGTGGCGGCAGTTCTTTCGGAAACGTCCTTCAGATAATGAAGAAATACGGAGCCGTTCCCGAGTCCACTATGCCCGGACTGAATTACGGAACCGACAAGCACCGTCACGGTGAGCTGGACGCTCTGGCCAAGGCATACGTTAACGTAATGATAAAAAATCCTAACAGGAAGCTTTCAACTGCCTGGAAGAACGGTTTCAAGGGCATTATGGACGCTTATCTCGGTCCTATTCCTGAGAATTTCGAATCTGCTGGAAAGGAATATACTCCCAAGACCTATATGGAATCACTCGGAATCGATCTGAACGATTATGTCGATATAGTATCGTGGACTCACGTACCATATTATGAGAAGACAGTCCAGTTGGTTCCCGACAATTGGATTTGGGAAGAGTCCTATAACGTACCCCTCGATGAACTGGTCGAAATAATAAACAGTGCTCTCTCCACCGGTTATACAGTCGCCTGGGCTTCCGATGTAAGTGAGAACGGTTTTTCAAGAGCAGGACTCGGAATAGTTCCTGACTATGAAGCTATGAAGGAGGCAGCCAAAGAGACAGGTACCGATGAAGCCCGCTGGATAGGCGCCAAACCCGAAGAACTCAAGTCTAAAGCCCTTGAGGGACCATGCCCGGAACTTGAAATTACTCCTGAACTCCGTCAGGAAGGATATGATACATACCAGACCACAGATGACCACGGTATGCATATTTATGGGAAGGCTACCGATCAGAACGGCAAACCTTATTTCATCGTGAAGAATTCCTGGGGTGATGCCGGCGATTACAAAGGTATCTGGTATGTCAGCGAAGCTTACGTAAGATACAAGACGATGGATATTCTTGTGAATAAGAAAGCCATTCCTGCTCATATACGCGAAAAACTCGGATTATAGTTCTTTTATGAGTGTCAAGAAACATATCCCTAATGCCATCACTTGTCTGAATGCCATTTCAGGATGTGTGGCGATATATTTCTCCTTCAAGGGAAATTTCACTTATGCGCTGTTGGCGGTTCTGGCGGCTGCAGCCTTCGATTTTCTGGACGGACTTGCTGCCAGAACGCTTCATGCATATTCGGACGTAGGAAAAGAGCTTGATTCTCTCTGCGATGTCGTGAGTTTCGGAGTAGCTCCTTCTATGATGATAGTGAATTTTATGCTCTTGACGGCATCAGCCCCTGTGTGGATATGTTTCATTCCGATTCTCATAGCGGTGTTTTCCGCTTTGCGTCTGGCGAAATTCAATCTTGATACCAGACAGAGCGAGAATTTTATCGGTCTTCCCGTACCGGCGGATGCCCTTTTCTTCTGTTCTCTGGTGGCATACGCCGATTATTCCCAGAATGCCTTCAATTCCCTGACAGGATTCTCTCTGTTCCTGCCGCTGCTTTCAGCCGTTTTCTCTTATCTTCTCGTAAGTGAGATGCCGTTCTTCTCGATGAAGTTCAAGTCTCTCTCTCTGAAAGCAAATCAGAAAAGGTATATTTTCATAGTTCTGGCCGTGCTGTGCGTCATAGCCGGAACCGTTATAGGAATAAGATGGGAGGGAATACTCTTCTATGTACTCTGTGTTTATTTGATAGTTAATGCCGTTTCAGACATTTTCGGGAGATGAGATACAGTGTGCGTAATCTTTCAAGCAACGGCCTTCTGGCCGTTCTTTTTTTAGGCTGGTGGATTTTGAAACTCGTTCAGGCAGGTTTCACCGGTCTGGCTGATGATGAGGCTTACTATTGGCTTTTCGCCAGAAGCCTGGACTGGGGTTATTTCGACCATCCTCCGGTTACTGCATTGCTGACTGCAATGGGTGATTTTGTCGGGGGGGCATTGGGGATAAGACTGTTTTTTACGGTGCTTCAGCCTCTGGCACTGTATCTTTTCTGGACTCTCATCCGGCCGGAAAATCCCACCCGGAGGGATGCCGTTCTGTTTTTCCTCATCTGTTTCTCTCTGCCGGTAGCTCAGTTGTATGGATTTATCGCCACTCCGGATGCTCCTCTGATGTTTTCAGTGGTTGTTTTCCTATGGGCCTACCGACGTATCTGCACAGCGGAGACTCCGCTTAATGTATGTCTTCTCGGTATGGCGATGGCGCTGATGGCTTACAGCAAGTATCACGGAGCACTGGTGCTTGTTTTTACCGTTCTTTCGAATCCGAAACTGCTGAAACGCCCCGCATTTTATCTGAGTGGAGTTATTACTGTCATACTCTTCCTTCCGCATCTTGTGTGGCAGTATCAGAATGACTGGGTGTCATTCAGATATCATCTTGTAGGAAGAAACGGCTTTTTCGAGTGGAATAATCTGACGGATTTCATTATGAATCTGTTATTGATTTTCAATCCGTTTTTTGTCTGGTTCTATATCCGTGGATGGGGAAAGGGTGAATATGCATTCCGTCCGTTACAGCGGGCTCTCTGTTTCAATGTCATCGGATTCATCCTCTTCTTTTCATTTTCCAGTCTGCGCGGTTACGTTCAGCCACAGTGGGTCCTTCCCATTACCTATGGATTGATAATGACAGTTTTCGGATATGCCCGAATAAACGGAAAAGCTTATCGTTTCGTGTATCGGTCCGCGCTGGCGCTATCTGTCCTGATGATTCCGGTCAGATATGTGGCCATATTCAATCCCTTCGGAATCAAGTTCGAAATATTCGACAATGAAAAGAGTTATTCCCAGATAGCTGAATGTGCCGATGGGCGACCGGTACTTTTCGCATCATCCTATGCCACTGCTTCCAAATATCTTTATTATACAGGTAATAGTGTGTACAGCCAGCCTAACGTCAATTACAGAACCAGTCAATGGCAGTTTTACGATTTTGACAGGGATATGACAGGACAGGAAGTGCTGGTGGAAATACCGGATGAATACATTGATGCTTCTACCCCTTTCATAACGCTGGAGAATGGTAAAAGCTTTCATTATGGGCTGGTCTCTGATTTTCATCCTGTCCGTGAAGTGACTATGTCCTTTTCGGGGACTGTTCCGGAGGCTGTGAATCCGGGGGATGTCATTTCCGGTAATCTTCTTGTTCGGAATCCTTATCCTTATGACATTACTATAGGTGCGGACTCCTTGAAATTGGAGATGTTGTGGGGCAGGAACAAGGAGCAGTTCAGTGAATATGACGTTTACCCTGGAATAGCGGTGATCCCGTCACGGGATTCCATATCTCTTCCGCTTTCGTTTACCGTTCCGGAACGTCTTCAGGTGAAACCGCGTTACGGGAATCCGGATGGTAATCTGACCTATAGGGTGGGATTCGCACTCCGGTACGGACCTCTTTCCGCTTGGATTCAGTCTGAAGAGTGGAAAGTGACATTATGTCATTGAAAAACAGACACTTGTGCTAAAGTAGTGACATTTTGTCGCTTTCCGGCCATTGGTCGGATTATTGCTCTTACCCTGTGCGAACAAAAGTTTTCACAGGGTAAATATTATGAATATGAACAATAATAATCCGAATTTTGAAATGCTCAAACGCTACGCCATCGACCT
>JAGHUZ010000059.1 GCA_018064575.1 Candidatus Minthomonas equi | reverse complement strand
CCATTATCGGTGCTGTTCTGCTTTTTACCTCTACGATGTGTACTCCGTCATCACCGAGCATAATCAAGTCCACTTCCAGATGCCTATGTCTCCAATTCCGTTCCATCAGCGTCAGTCCCTTCCCGAGAAGAAACTGCAGTGCGCTGTCTTCTCCTGCTCTCCCAACATTCTTTCTATCTGTCATTTCCTTCCAAAGATATACAAAATCATGCCAATACTCCAAAAAATCATTCGACAAAAGCCAGGGCTGCATAACTGATTCTGATGTCTTCGATGTGGGAAAGTGCGTTCCAACATGCTTCCGCCGTGGCACCGGTGGTAAGTACGTCATCTATGATGAGTATGTGCCGGTTTTTCAGTATGTCGGCATTTTTCTTCCGAAAGGCAAAGGCATCGGTGACGTTTTCCCACTTGTTTCCGACATCGATACCTGTCTGCGAACGGCTCCATTTCCGTCTGAAGAGGATGTCCGTCGCGAGAAACGGCGGTCCGTCGCTGTGCCCTTTCCGCAGTCCTTTCATTATCCCTGCAGCGATGATTTCCGCCTGATTGTATCCTCTTTTCCATTTTCTGAGAGGATGGAGGGGAACAGGAATGAGGTAATCGACGGGAGGAACGTTGCCACCGGAGAGAAAATTTCCCAGCATTTCTCCGAGGAAGAACCCCAGTTCCCGTTTTCCGAGGTACTTGACTTGCGGCGTGAGTGACGAATATGCACTTTCCCTGCGGTAATACAGGAGTGAGGATACCGTTTCGAAGCGGCATCTGCCCCAAAGCATTTTTTCTGCTGGATTCTCTCTCCAATTCCAGAAATATGTAAGAGGTATGTCTTCCAGACATTTCTCGCAGAGACAGCGGTGTAGTGTATCAAGTGTCTCTCCGCAGACGGCACATCGTCGGGGGTAGAGAAAATCCGCAAAGGATATCACAGTTTGAACGCTTTTCTGACCTTTTCAACCGAATCGAGGAGTTCCCAGGCGAAGAACTGAACTTCCTTTTCGGAAAAATTCCCTTCACGTCCCACTTTTACAAGTGCCTTATATGGTGTTTTTCCGAAATGGCCGTATGTGGCGGTGGGGAAGTATATGGGGTTTTTCAATCCGAATTTCCGTATGATGGAAGCGGGACGAAGGTCGAAGAGTCTGTTGATTTTTGCGGCGATTTCCCCATCGCTGAGATGTACCTTTGACGTTCCGTATGTGTCCACGAATATGCTTACCGGTCTGGCGAGACCTATGGCATAACTGATTTGAATCAGAATCTCGTCGGCCACTCCCGCAGCTACCAGATTCTTGGCTATGTAGCGGGCTGCGTAGGCTGCTGAGCGGTCCACCTTGCTGGGGTCTTTCCCGGAGAATGCGCCGCCGCCGTGGGCTCCCTTTCCGCCGTAAGTGTCCACGATGATTTTGCGGCCGGTCAGGCCTGTGTCACCGTGTGGCCCTCCGATTACGAATTTGCCCGTAGGATTCACGTGGAGGATGAAGTTATCATCGAACAGGGCAGCTGTCCTGGGCGGGAGATTTTTTTTCAGACGTGGAATCAGAATGTTGCGTATGTCCCTTGTGATGATGCGTTGCATGGCTTCGTCATTCCCGGGAGTGCCTATGACCTGTCCTTCGGCTTGGAATTCATCGTGTTGGGTGGATATGATGATGGTGTGTATTCTGATGGGATGGTGGCTGTCGTCGTATTCGATGGTGAATTGGCTCTTGGCATCCGGACGGAGGTATGGCATAGGCGAATCTTCTTCCCGGCGTATGGCGGCCAGTTCGATGAGTGTCTTGTGGGCAAGGGTGACGGGAAGTGGCATATATTCTACAGTGTCATTCCAGGCATAGCCGAACATCATACCCTGGTCTCCTGCCCCCTGTTCCATAGCTTTCTTTCTGACGACACCCCTGTTGATGTCGGGAGACTGCTCGTGAAGGGCGGAGAGAATGCCGCACGATTTGGAATCGAACATATATTCTGCTTTGGTGTATCCGATTTTGCGGATTACATCGCGGGCCACCTGCTGGATGTCCACGTAGGCGTGTTCAGCCCTGACTTCACCACCCACTATGGTGAGACCTGTACTGACGAAGGTTTCGCAGGCCACTTTGGATTCGGGGTCCTGCCTGAGGAAGTCATCCAGGATGGCGTCGGAAATCTGGTCTGCCACTTTGTCGGGATGTCCTTCAGATACTGATTCTGATGTGAAAAGATATGACATAGCGATAAAAATAAAAAAATCCTCTTCATCGGCGGAGGATTTGACTTAAGGCTATGTATGTCGCCCACGGGCTCGTTTTAGCATTTTTTAGCGTGGTTGCAAGCAGTCAAATCCATCCACAATTCAAGGTGCAAAGGTATATGTTTTTTTCTCTTCTCCAAACTTTCTCAGAA
>JAGHUZ010000255.1 GCA_018064575.1 Candidatus Minthomonas equi | reverse complement strand
CAAATACCAATATGGCACAGGATGTCTTTCTGACGGCATCATAGGCAGCTGGATGGCACTTTGTGCAGGCTTGGAGGATCCTGTCGATAAGACAAAAGTGGCCGGACATCTCCGCTCTGTTTACAAGTACAACCTCAAGAAAGACCTCTTCACCCACTCTAACCCCCAGCGCCCGGGATATGCCTTCGGGCACGAAGGCGGTCTGCTCCTATGCACCTGGCCCCACGGTGGCAAGCAGAGCCTGCCGTTCGTCTATTCCGATGAAGTATGGACAGGAATCGAATATCAAGTAGCTGCAAACCTGATTTTCGAAGGGGAAATCCAAAAAGGTCTGGATATAGTCAGAACTTGTCTCGACAGATACGACGGCAGCATCAGAAATCCATTCAATGAATATGAATGCGGAAATTGGTATTCCAGAGCTATGTCAAGTTACTCGCTTCTTCTGGCTCTTTCAGGAGCCAGATATGATGCCGTAAACTCCACACTCTACCTCGACCCGCGCATCAAAGGCGACTTCCGTTCGTTCCTCGCTACAGAAAACGGCTTCGGCACGGTAGGAATCAAAGACGGGAAACCATTCCTGGAAGTACGTTACGGTAAAATTCCTGTGGAGAAAATCTGCTACTAGCATAATCGGCCGACACAGTGCATATCCCGTGTCGGCCGATTCAGATTCAGAAATTGTCCAGCCTTACTTGAAATTACAGTCGATGACCATACTGACAAGTTCGTCACCTGCATAATCCGGATCTCCCGCATAATCAATGAGAACGATTCCCAGAGAACCTTTAACTTCACCGGAGGCCAGCCAGTCACGAATAGCGGGAGCCGCACCCAAGGCGAACTCGTGAGGTCTAGGTTTCCCGTTCCGGTCGAAATAGCCTGAAACGTGATTGACACTCCAGTGTTCTGAGGCAACTGATTCTGATGTACGCTCGGCAGGGAGAGCGGATGTGTTGGCCGCGAAGGCAATAGCATGCTCCGCGAAAGCGGCTCTCTTGCCGGAGGCAAAAGTATCATCATCCTCCCATTCGTATTCGTCCTGCACATCGATGGCCACCTTCACACCATTCTTCCCGAAGATGAATGCACCTTCATCCCAATCGCTGGCACGCGCCCCGCACCAAAAGCGTCCGTGTAAATCATTTCTATTGATTATAAGCATCTTGCCACGCATATCACCCACTGTAAGACCAGGTCGGAAATCTATTGCCATACCCGCATCAGCATACTGCTTCTCAATGGAGCTGAGCCGGTTTTCCGCTGCAGCAAGAACCTCCGGAGTAAAATCATTGTTCTCTATCCTGACGACTATGACAGCGAATTCAGACGGATTCTTCTTAAGCATAAGCGATATGGCACCAAAGGCTTCGTCTGCACTGACACCGGCATCGACAACGTTATGCATTATCCTCAGTTCCGTAGTATCGTTAGCATAAAAACCGGGCCTGAGGTCATAACACCTTACTCCTTTAAGAAACTGCTCTCCGAGCGGAAAAGTCTGGGTTCCGACAAATTCCCGTGCAGGATTATCCAGCGGAATAGTGGCTGTGGCGGCATCGTGAGAGCCGGGAATGGATACCTGACAGCAAGGCATATCGTCGGGAAGTGCCTTCATCCACGACTGAAGATTCAAATTTTCCGTATGTGCGGCACGAACACTTTCCGCCCAATTTTTAAAATCCGACCATTTATAATAAGGTCCGCTCACGGGGGTAAGTTGCGGAAGCGATGCCTCCGAATTGTTCAAGAGAACCTTGAAGAGGATATCCTGACTCTTCTTCGAACGATAAAGGACAAACTGCACATTGGCCGCTTTGGGACAATTGTAAGTCTGGAACCAATATTTCACATCTTCCGCTTTGTCCGGCATAAAACCGCATCCGTTTAGATTCAGAAGAGGTATGAACGCATTCACGACAGTATCGTGTCCGAAACGCAGATGGCATTTGACAGAACCTCCGGCAATGGCTTCATCTGCATATTGGATAACATCCATAAGAAGAGGAATGTTCTTGTATCTGTCCCCTGCGTGGGAAATATAACAACTCAGATTCTCGACTTCCCAGAAATCCGCGATTTCTTCAGGAGTAAACAGGTCTTCAAGAAAATCAAGCCCGCAATAATTATGATAACCGGTCCAAAGGTTGAAAAGTTCTGTAACGAAACTCGAACGGCCTCCCATATCCTCAAGGAATCCCTTGTCAGAGAACAGTCTGCCGGTAATATCGTCATAATGGCGGGCACGCAGATACTCCAGGGCATTTCTTGATGGAAGTTCAGGATTATTCACAAATTTCTGCTGTAATTCATCGGGAGCCTCCACGGGATAAACCACGACCAGATTCGAATGAAGGGAGTTCACCACGATATCCATCCCCGGAGCATTCTTCTGCAGACTCACACAGAAAGCTGACATACTGGTAATCGCCCTTGGCGACACCGAAGCACGGGCGACGACACTGCCTCCTTTTGCGAACACCTCCGGAAATTCAGCACACATCTGTGCGGCTATCGCAGTATGCTGTTCCGCTCCAAGTTCGGACAGGTCACCGGTATTCACATAAGGAATAAGAAAGAATTCGGAGTAGGCATTATACAATTTTTCCCCCGCTTCCGTAAGCGAATTGCATCTCTTGGCAGCATCAAGCACTTCCTTAATAACGGTATAAGTGGAAGACTTCCACATATATCTTGAACCGTGACGGCCGTAATGACTTATGTAGAACGGTTCATAGCCTTTCGGAGATGGAGTCTGAGGACCGGCGTCAAATCTGTACGGTCCTTCACAGCCGGAAGCTTTGTGCCTGTCCGACATCACGATTTCCCTTACATCATAAGTCTGGGAAAAAGAGACGAATGCGATAAAAAGCGCGAATATGGAGACAAGTAACTTCTTCATTTAAAACGGCTTCTTATTTGATAAAATAATTCTCTTCCGGTATTTCCTCCCACTTGCCATCACGTTCCCAAAGAACTTTAAGCACCTGATCTTCATAGCTCTCCAGATATTTCAAGGTAAATGGATGGATACCGGCTTCAAGAGGAATAAAACCTCTCATCATAGTAGCCGAGTGGGTCCCGTCATTATCGACAGCATCCTTGCCGTCAATCTGAAGAATACCGCCATCATCACACAGGAGGCCGAACTTCCATACACCGGTGGAAGGTATATTCAAGTATCCTGTATAGATGAAGCCGTAGTAATCTTCCTGCCCGGCAGGACTTAGTTCAGGTTTTGAGAGAGTTCCTTCCTTCACGAAAGTTCCGAGTTTGAGAATGTCATCGGAGCATTTGAAGTCACCGGTGTAATACTTGTAATTGACACCATTGGTTCCGCATTTCACATCAGATGCCGGCATATAATGGCATTTCTGTGCGAGGGCATTGAGTTCAATGCTTTCGACACCGTTCTTGAAAGCCTTCGCCCTGATGGTAGCAGTTTCGGTCAAAGTAAAAGTTCCCGTATAAAGAGCGGATTCTTCCGTAGGTTCACTTCCGTCGAGTGTATAATGAATCTGCGCCCCTTCTGTAAGAGTTCCTAGGGTAACATCGAGTTTGTCAAGGAAAAGGTCCATCCTTCCCCCTTCGATAGTATAAAATACGGGAGAAACCATCTCTGTCTTGTCTGACAGGGAATACGGTCTTGCATCCTTCGTCACCCACAAGTCCTTGCAAGGCTTCGGACTGAGAGTAAAGTGTAATTCCCCACCTTCCATAAGTTCAGGATACGTGATAAAGCACTTATCCAAAACCCTGCCGTTGAATTCGACTGATTTGATATACTTGTTGCGGCCGGGATTATCGGCAGTGATGGTAAACTGCTTCCCATTCGGAAGCCATAAAGAAACCTTGTCAAACAATGGTGTCGTAAATACGAATTCATTGCTTCCCGGGCAGACTTCATAAAGTCCGAGAGCCGACATAATATACCACGCTGACATTTGACCGCAATCCTCATTTCCGGAAATACCCTCCGGGGTGTCATCATACATTTCATCAAGCATCCTGCGCGTAAGTTCCTGTGTTTTCCACGGCTGACCGAGATAATTGTATATATAAGTAATGTGATGGCTCGGTTCATTGCCGTGAACATACTGTCCGACAAAACCGGTCATATCGCTCACATGTCCGTCAGTCTCCGATGACGCGGCGAACAATCCGTCGATAGCCTCGATAAACTTGTCATCTCCGCCGAGAAGGTCACCGAGTCCCTTGAAATCCTGAGGTGTAAAGAATCTATACTGCCAGGCGTTCGCCTCGGTATATTCCCGGCTGGTTTCAAAGGGGTTGAACGGTTCCACCACAGTCCCGTCAAGATTCCGTCCACGAAGGAATCCGGTACTTCCATCGAAATAATTCACATAGTTTCTGGCGCGTTTGTAGTATTCATCTGCAATATCCTCCTTGCCTATGCTCTCCGCGAAACGCGCGATACACCAGTCATCGTATGCATACTCAAGTCCGCAAGAAACGGATTCACGAACTTTGTTGGCAGGGATATAGCCAAGTTCCTTATAATAGGAAGAGCCCTTTGCATTAATGTTCGAAGAAGTCACCATCGCCTCAAGCGCATATTCCGGATTCAATTCCGGGAGCAATCCTTTGAACCAGGCATCCACGATGAAAGGAATCGAATGATACCCTATCATACATTCTGTCTCACCCGATGCCAAAGGCCATAAAGGAAGCATTCCCGTAGCCTGGTACATATCAAGACAAGAGTAAACGATATCGCGGAGCTGCTTTGGATAAATAATAGAAGACAATGGGAGCCATGCTCTGAAAATATCCCACAAGGAGAGCGTGGAATAAGCCTTGCCAAAACCCACCCGTGATATTTGGCCGTTGTTCCTGCGGAACAGTCCACCGTGGTCGGATGTAACGTTGGGAACTATGGCAGTATGGTATAATGCAGTATAGAAAGTTCTTTTCTGAGACTCCGAGCCACCTTCCACTTTGACTCTGCCAAGTAAATCATTCCATTCCGCCTTGGTATCACGGCATATTCCGTCGAAATCAAAAACGTAAGAGCCGCCTTCCACTATAAGATTATTTCTCGCGGCTTCATACGACACCTGTGAAACACCCACCTTGGCGACCACCTGACCCTGACCGTCCTTGAAGGAAAGCACCATCTGACGGTTATTGCTGGAACATTCCTCTGCAGAAGCGACGAATTTATGGTCATCCACATAACGGACGCTGTCGAAATCCTGACTGAACTGGGCCACAAAATATATATACTGATTCGGAACCCAGGCCGAGGTACGGCGCATACGGCAGATTTCATAGGAGGCGGACTGATACAATTCCACCTCGTGAATGGTTTCATCAGTAATTCCGTGGTTCATATCGATGACCAGATTATGGGGTTTACCCTTGGCCCAGGCATATCTATGCCATCCGGTATGAGCTGTGGCGGTAAGTTCTGCCTTTATTCCTTCATCCCGTAAGAACACAGAATAATAGCCGGGACAAGCACTTTCATCCTTGTGTCTGTATTTAAGATGTTCGTATATATCCCCCTCACGGCTCGGATTGATTTCCTTCGTCGTCGGGTGGAAAAGAATATCAGCCAAATCCGCACAGCCGGTACCGCTGAGATGATTATGGGAAAAACCTATGATGGAATCCCTGTCATAGTGGTATCCGGAACAAGCGTCCCATACTCCACGGTAATTGTCCGGACTGAGCTGCACCGCACCGAATGGCGCAGTGGCTCCGGGATAAGTATGGCCGTGGAAACCGGTCCCGATAAACGGATCCACATAATCAATAGGTTGCATCGTTTGGGACGTACAGGAAACAACTGAAATTACAATGATTACAAATGATAATATCCTACGCATATCAAAAACAGCAAATATATAACCTGACAAATATAATCCTTTATTCTGTAAAGTTGTGAAACAAATTGTGATAAAATATGCTAATCAATTACTACTTATTTTCGAGAAACAACAGACACGGGGAATTCCCCATAAGAATTTCGGTAAATATCCGGCATACCAGAATGATGACGACCATCGGATACAGTGTGAAAAAAGAGAAATGGAATGCGAACAAACAGATAGTAAAATCAGGGTACGTTAACCACAAAGGTCAAACATCTGAAGAAATCAACGAACGTCTTCTGGAAATCCGGGAGAGATTCCGGCAATACGAAAAAAGCATCCGGGAAAAGCCGACCATAGAGGATATGAAACACATTCTTTCCTACCAAATCGACCCGATTCCCAAAAGTGAAGACAAAAGTGCAGCAGAATGGGTAAACAGTTTCATAAAAGAAGAAAGTTTAGCAAATCAATGGACAAAAGGTACTGCGTACACATTTCTCTCTATGAAAAAGCACATTGAAGCCCATTGTGGCAGAAAACCGCTGGAATATTTCAACGATGACGGAATGCAGTCATTCCTGAACTATCTGAGATACGACTGTAAAATGATGGAAAGCACCATAAGAAAAGAATACAAATGTCTGAAATGGTTTTTGAACTGGTCCGTACGTAAACGCCTGATTTCAGACAAAAATCTTTTCCAGACAAGGCCCAAATTGAAAATTCTCGAGCAGCCGGTCATATATCTCACGAAAGAGGAACTTATGAGACTTTATAAACTTCGTTTCCAGAGTATAACCACAAGTTCCAGAAGAATGGAGGCCATCCGCGACATGTTCTGTTTCTGCGCTTTTACTTCCTTGCGTTACTCTGATATGATTCGTCTCAAGACAACCGACATAATACACGACATTCTATACACGACGACACAAAAGACCAATGATCTCCTGCCCATAAACCTCAATTCATTCTCAAAGGCCATTTTATCCAAATATTGCAAAACTGAAAATAAATCCGGTGAATATGTATTCCCTAGAATTACGAATGTAGAAATGAACAGGAAACTCAAGAAAATCTGCGAATTGGCAGGAATCAACACACCAGTCACGAAAGTATATGTAAAGGGAGGGGTAAGAATCGAGGATACCAGACCGAAATATAAATTCATAGGCACCCACACCGGCAGAAAGACATTTATATGCTTCGCACTCGCAAGCGGCATACCTCCACAGATAGTAATGAAATGGACAGGCCATTCCGATTATGCAGCAATGCGTCCTTACATAGAAATCGCAGAAAGCGCGAAGGTCGAAAATATGGCTTTTATCGAGAAGAAACTGAAGGAATAATGACAGGTGAATGAGTAAAATAGTGTGCAAAAACAAGGTTAAGATAATGGTTATCAGATTACTGTTCAGTTGTATTGG
>JAGHUZ010000075.1 GCA_018064575.1 Candidatus Minthomonas equi | reverse complement strand
TGCAGCGAAGTGCGATGCAGGTGTCGTGACGACCCTTGACGGAAAAGGCCTCCACCCTCCCCGTTTCGAAATTGAAACTTTCCTGAAGGGCAGAGATGCTGGATGTCGGTTTTACGGCCACACGGAAGATGATGTCATTACCATTGGTGATACCGCCATTAATGCCTCCGGCCCCGTTTCGGGAAGTAGTTCCATTCTTATCTATAATAGGGTCATTGTGCCGGGAGCCTCTCATTCCGGAGGCAGCGAAGCCGTCCCCGAACTCTATTCCCCTGATGCCGGGAATAGAAAACACCAAATGGGATATTACAGATTCGACCGAATCGAAGAAAGGTTCTCCCACCCCGGCCGGCACTCCCCGGCAGACACATTCGATGATTCCTCCGACGGAATCCCCTTCCGCCTTCGCCTTTTCTATTATTTCCGAGTACCACTCTCCGGAAGAAAATTCAGGGGCTTTCACTCCACCGACCTCCACAAGAGAAGCATTGATGGAAATTCCGGAAGGAAGCATCTTCTTCGCCACAGTTCCGGCAGCTACGAGTGCGAGAGTCATCCTACCTGAAGAATGACCTCCCCCCCGTATATCATTTGAATCCGCGAAATTTGACTGAAGAACTGAAATCAGCGTGTCCGGGTCTGGGAATCCGCCTGAAAGTCTCATAATCCGCACTTCTGGTATCATCATTCTCGAATATTACCGTCAAAGGTGCACCTGTAGTATGTCCGTCACAAACACCTGAAATAATTTTGGGAATATCTTTCTCGTGACGGGAGGTGGTTCCCGAAGCTGTGGGACTGCGACGTTCAAGATTTTCCTGAAAATCAGCTTCGCTCAGCATCAGACCCGCCCTTACTCCATCGATGGTCACTCCCACCACCTGCCCGTGTGATTCTCCGAAAACGCTTACTCTGAAATTATGTCCGAAAGTATTCATATTTAGAAGCTGTTTGAATTTGATTGACGAAATTTATTATAGCAGGTTTTTGATGGGCTTGTGCTTGAAATGAGGGAATCTTGCATTGCGCAGTAAAAATAGCCATTTTTCCTGATATGTCTGCCATTCGCTCTCTTTATTATATCTGAAATTTCCGATTCTTGATTTTTCGAATTAAAGAAGCTGGTAAAGATTTGTGGAAGATTGCTTATGAATTTTGAATCTTGAGCCGGACTGCTTGCCGATAGTTGGACAGACGGTCCGATTCTTTACAGACTGAAAGCATCCGTCCTCAGGGCTGCGTGACGCCTTCGGCAAAGCCCTGCTTACGGATGCGTTTCAGTCTGCGGTGTCCCGGTGGCGGAAATGGGGTTTACAGCAGGTATAGCATACCTGCGGCCCCGAGCAGCAGGGCTTTAGCCCGCCG
>JAGHUZ010000071.1 GCA_018064575.1 Candidatus Minthomonas equi | reverse complement strand
TAGTTCATCACGTGGTTCACGTTGCGTTCCATAATGGTAGAGTACCAGTCGGGATTACGTCCGAGACCTTCTTCATCATAACCATACTCGTGACCTTCGACATTGGCTTCGGCCACAAGGTAAATTCCGTACTTGTCGCAGAGGTCATACCAGCTGTGATGGTCAGGATAATGGCTGGTGCGGACGGTATTGATATTATATTTCTTCATAAGGAGAATGTCAGCCATCATCTCATCGAAGGAGACAGAACGTCCGTTGAGAGCGGAATGCTCGTGGCGATTCACACCTTTCAGTTTCACGGGCGCGCCGTTTATGGTGAAAATGGCATTCTTGATTTCCACCTGCTTGAAGCCCACGCGCGTAGAACGGATATCGCTGCCGGGTTTCATTACAAGGGTGTAAAGATAAGGGGCTTCAGCACTCCATAGATGAGGATTCTGAACGTTCAGAGTCCCTTCTTTTCCATTAATGGAGCCGACTTTCCTGCCGCTGGCATCATAGAGAGTCGAATTGACATTCCCTGCTGTCGAACTGACGGTCAGATTAAGTTTGGCATTCTTACGGTCATCCGAAATCTCTGTCCTCACGTAAAAGTCCTCGATTCTCTTGTGTGGCATACCGATAAGTGTCACATCGCGGTAAATTCCGCTGAAACGGAACATATCCTGGTCCTCGAGATAAGAACCGTCGCACCAGCGGTAAACCTCCACGGCCAGAAGATTTTCCCCGTTCTTGATGTACGGAGTAATGTCGAATTCCGAAGGAAGTTTGGAGTCTTCGGCATAACCTACCTTATGTCCGTTAATCCAGAGATAATATGCGGAATACACGCCGTCAAAACGGATGATTACGTCTCTTCCTTTCCAGTTTTCAGGTACGGTAAAGGTGGTGCGGTATGAAGATACAGGGTTATAATCATTGTTCTGCGTAACGACATCCCTGATGAAAGGCTGCATTTTGGCATGGGGATATCTGACATTGGTATAACCCGGCGAGCCGAATCCGCGCAGTTCCACACACGAAGGAACATCTATGATTTCCCATACGGAATCATCGTAGTCAGTCTTCCAAAAATCCATTTCTCTGAGGGCAGGGTCACCGCACCAACTGATTTTCCAATTCCCATTGAGGGATTTCACATAAGGCGTTTCGGGTTCCAAAGCATCTGTCAATGCAGCCTTCACGTCAGCCAAAGGCATAGAATAGGCTCTGGCCGGCATCCTGTTAATGGAATTCACTGCCGGATTTTCCAGTTCAGGATGAGCTGTCTGAGCTGATGCATTCACAAAAAGGGCAGACATCGCCAGTACAATCGTCAAAGAAAAAAAGCGCTCTGTTTTCATAAGTATTTGATAAATTCTGTTTTGGAATGATTCTAAGTCTCCTACAAAATTAACAAATAATCAGTGTACTCCAAAGTTTTTTTAATCGCAAATTAATTTCTACATTTGCAATAACTGAATGAAATGTTTATCTCAGAATCATTTTGAAATGATTCTCAATTGAATTTTTATTCCTATGTCATTAATATCAACTCTCTTTCGCCCGCTCTCTTTGGCAGTTATCCTGTCAGTGTTGATCGGATGCAGCAAGCCCACATCGGAGCCTAAGGTTAATCCCTCTCCTGATCCCCAGGAAGATCCGACGCCGGGGCCCCAGGAAGCTCCGACACCCGATCCTCCTGCAGAAAAAAATTATTT
>JAGHUZ010000321.1 GCA_018064575.1 Candidatus Minthomonas equi | reverse complement strand
TCAGCGAGACAATTTACAGACCGTAATCTTATCAAGAACCGTTACACTTTCGAACAGGTGAAAGAGGCTTTGGTTATGAATCAAAAGTGGGTTCCCTATCCTGCATACTCTGACAGGACCGGGTGGAACAAACTGATGGGGGAATATAGGAATGACATCATCAAAAGCGGTGAAAAGTATCTGAATTATGAATGGAAGGTGGTGACTGCCACAGCTTATCTGGCTTACGAGCAGGACGGGAACAGAGCTATAATGGAAGGACCTCTTGGAGCCAATAATCAGGCCATCGCTTCCCTCTTCGCTGCGGAACTTGCCGAAGGTCAGGGTAGGTTTATTCCTCAGATTATCAACGGAATGTATCACGCCTGCGAAATGACGTCCTGGTCTCTTTCAGCACATCTGGCCAATCTCTCCTTCTGCAGGAGATCCCTTCCCGAGAAAGGGGACAATACTCTGGAATTAACTCAGGGAGGAATGAGTCAGATGTTCAGTTGGATAATGTATTACCTTCACGATGAGTTCGACAAGATTCAGCCGGAATTCAGCAAGAGGTTCGCTGCTGAAATCAAATACCGTGAACTGGATTCGTATCTGGAAAGGGATGATTTCTGGTGGATGGGTCTCGGTGATAACTTCAATAAGGTAATGTTGAACAACTGGACTCCCTGGTGTACAGCCAATGCACTCCTCTCATTTATGCTTATGGAAAATGACAGGGACCGTCTGGCACAGGCCGTATGGAAGGGAATCCAATCAGTGGATCAGTATTTGAACTGTGTTCAGGGCGATGGTGGCATCGAGGAAGGACCTTCATACTGGGGGCACGCTCCAGGCAAGCTCTATGATTATCTTAATGCGCTCAGTATGATTACCGGGGGGAAAATCACCATCTTTGACGAAAAGCAGGTCCGCGATATGGGAGAATATATCGTGCGCTCATACGTGGGAGACGGTTGGGTAGTGAATTTCGCTGATGCTGCGGCTCGGGGCGGTGGACTCGGAGACCTCATCTATCGTTACGGTAAGGCTGTAGGCAGCGAGCTTATGATGGGTTATGCCACATATTTGAAGGACAGAAATCCCAAATATCGAATCTCTGCCGAAACGGACGTTTCCAGATTCCTGGAATCGCTGTCGTATGACAAAGAATATAAAAGCAGCAGCTGCAGTTATGAGGCATCAAATTATACCTGGTATCCCGAAACTGAATTTCACTATATGTCAGATGCAGAGGGTGTTTTCTTGGCGGCACGCGGTGGTTTTAACGAAGAAAGCCATAATCATAATGATGTAGGCAGTTTCAATCTCTATTACGATAAGCTTCCTGTTCTTATCGATGTCGGCGTAGGAACATATACACGTCAGACATTCAGTAGAGAAAGGTATTCCATTTGGACTATGCAGAGCCGTTATCATAACGTACCTGAAATCAATGGTGTGACACAGAAGGACGGAGAACAGTACCGTGCTTCCGAATGTGTATCGACTCCAAAAAGTTTTTCGGTGAATATCGCAGGAGCTTATCCCGCTGAGGCCAAGGTTCAGAAGTGGGTCCGTTCATATACAATGAACGGTGCTTCCGTAAAGGTGACCGACAAGTTCTCACTCTCAGAGGCTCTGGCTCCCAACGTGCTCAATTTTCTGACTTGGGGTGACGTGGATACCAGTGTTCCCGGTATAATCACCGTAAAGGTTCAGGGTCGTACTATGGAAATGAAATATGATAAGTCCCTTTTTACTGCCGATAAGGAAGTCATCAAACTCACAGACAGAAATCTTTCCGTAGTATGGGGCGATGAAATCTACAGAATCAGCTTGAAGGCCCGCAAAATCCAGAAGAATGGAACATATTCGATAACCATAAGCAAAAAATAATGGAAAGACTACTTATTATTGTCGCAGCGTTTGCTCTATGCATAGGCTGCAAGGATGGAGGAAAATCGTTCATCGATGAAAATATCAATTATGCGGAAGCCCAGTACGAAGTGGCCCTGAAGATTGTGGATGAATATGAGGAGGAGAACGGAGAAATCAGGACACCTTTCACTATCGAGGATGACGAAAGTATAGAGTTTGTGAACGAGAAGGCCTGGGTCGGCGGATTCTTCCCGGGCAGTATGTGGTATATGTATGAACTTACCGGTGATGAAAAGTATGCACAGGAAGCGCAGAAACTGACTGAAGCCATCAGCGGAGTCCAGTACATAACCGA
>JAGHUZ010000141.1 GCA_018064575.1 Candidatus Minthomonas equi | reverse complement strand
ATTCAGATGGTTCTGGTTGGGGACCTTTTCCAGTTGCCGCCAGTCGTGACGGATGATGCAAAGGAGGCGCTGCGCCAAATCTACGGACATAGTAACAGCTTCTTCTATAAAGCTCATTGTATAGAGAGCCTTCCATTGCCTACTATAGAGTTTAGAAAAATATACAGGCAGACGGATCCGTATTTCATTGAGTTGCTCGAACGTTTTCGAAAAGGAGAAGCAGGAATGGAGGATATTGAGGAAATCAACAGTCACATTTTTCTTCCTGGGTTCGACGAAGATGACTATCGTATCACGATAACATCATACAAAGACGATGCACGGGTGATAAATGAGTCCCGGCTCAGGAATCTGGAAGGAGAATCATACACTTATGAAGCTGAGTATAAAGGCAACTGCTCCAGACTCAAAGGTGTGGTGGAAGATGCCCTTGAACTTAAAGAAGGGGCTCAGGTGATGTTTCTGAAAAATGATCTTGAAGGACGTTGGGTGAACGGTACGATTGCTCACGTTTGCCGTATTGACGATGATGAAATTTATGTGTCGCTGGAAAATTCCGCGGATGAAATTCTGGTGGAGAGAGAAACCTGGCAGGCTATCGAATACACGTATGACAAAGAACTCAAATGTTGTGAGAAAGAGGTGGTGGGTAGTGTCACTCAATTTCCATTGCGTCTGGCCTGGGCAATAACAATACACAAGAGCCAATCGCTGACATTTGACAAAGTTGCAATAGATTTCGGACGGGGAGCATTCTCTTGCGGACAGGCTTATGTCGCTCTCAGCAGAGTCCGTTCCCTTGATGGGCTTCAGCTTGTTCGACCGATGGACCTCTCTTCCATCAAAGTTTCAAAGGACGTTCTTATGTTTGCTACCACCTTCAATGACGGGGACCTGATTTCAAAGGAGCTTGAAGTGGGGGAGGCAGTAATAGAGTTTGAACGCAATAATGATTACGATGGAGCTGCCGTCAAACTTTTCCGGATGTGTGATGAAGTCGCTCACCAAGGCAATGTCTTCTACGCATATGATCTTCTCAGAAGGTCTCTGTCGTACGTGGCGGATGATTCGTGTCTATTCGGACAGGAATGGGGACCGATAGGCGGTGTGAACAGAGAGAGCAGAATACTTAATGCTGCTGGATATCTGTATTCCGGACGCACTGATGAGGCTCTCACTCTTCTGGCATCGACAGTCAAGGCTGATGATGACGACTTCAATGGTTTGTATCTGTTGGCCCGGGCTTTGGAAATCAAAGAAGAATGGGACACTGTAGGTGAACTATATACCCGAATGATGGCCATCTTCCAGGAAACTACCGGGAATGGTTTGGATTCTACATCTTTCAGGAAATTCAAGTATCGGCTGGCTTTGCAGAATGAATACCATTTCGGAAAATCCGGTGTGGAACTCCTCGTTAAGCTCATTTCGGAAAATCCGTATTACGACAGATATCATTTCCAACTGAGGCGGATGTTCAGAAATCACGCTGAGGAAATCGGCTACAAGAAGTCCGATTCCAACACCCTGATGAACGCACTTTTCGATGAAGACGTGTCTGACGAGGATTTCATTACCAGAATTTCAGAGGAAAGGGAAAAAAGGACATCGGCGTGGCTTATCTATCGTCTGTTTGTTAAACGCATAAAAATCATCAATCACTAAACCATAATGGTAGAAGATAAAGAATAGAGAAGTTTCGAGGCGGCAATATTTTCAACAGAGTGCTACACTTTGTACTCCACATCCACGGACTTTTGCCGCTGAATAACCGC
>JAGHUZ010000066.1 GCA_018064575.1 Candidatus Minthomonas equi | reverse complement strand
AAAAATCAAGTTATGAAAATACACTTTATCTGCATTCTTTTGGCCATTACATTTATCTGTTCCTGTCATTCACACGGAGGAAGTAACGATGTTCCTGCTCCGGTGCGGTTTTCTGATGGCAGCAGCGGATGGGTCAAATACGATGGAAATCCTGTACTAGGGAATGCCGAACTGGGAACGTGTTTCGATGTTAACGTAATCAGTGAGGGTCCGGCAGTTTATAATATGTATTTTTCCTGGAGACCGAAGAATTCGATAGCCGTTTCCAGAAGTGATGACGGGATATCCTGGAGTTATCCGGAAATCGTTCTTCCGGAGAATCCGGGAAGCGGATGGGAGGATATAGTGAACAGGTCCTGTACCTTGTACTGGAACGGACAGTACCATATGTGGTACACCGGACAGAAGATGCCTGACTTCTACAGTAGAATCGGATATGCCGTTTCCGATGATGGCTTGCATTTCAGGAGAGTTCAGGAAGAACCGGTCCTCATTCCTCAGTATACATACGAAGGAATCGCCGTAATGAATCCTTATGTTATGAGGGATGAAGGAAGGGGAGTGTTCAGAATGTGGTATTCCAGCGGTGAAGCTTATGAACCGAATGTGCTCTGTTATGCAGAATCAGTGGATGGTATTCACTGGAATAAATCCCCATTGAATCCTGTTTTCGTTCACGGAAATAGAGGTGAATGGGATGCTGACCGAATCGGAGGGTGTGAAGTTCATCGTCTGCCGAATGGGTCCTATGTTCTTTTCTACATCGGTTATTCTGACATAAATACCGCCAGGATAGGTGTGGCCATATCTGAGGATGGTATAAAGAACTGGAAGCGTTTGAAGGCAAATCCTATCGCGGAGCCGGATGCCGGAAGCTGGGATGGTGAAGCCTGTTACAAGCCCTCTGTCGTCCGGGATGAAGAAGGAAACAAATGGATGCTCTGGTATAACGGTCGATGTGGTAATGATGAGTTTATCGGAATGGTACTTCACGAAGGCCTTGACTTGGGAGAAACCGAATGAAACCCCTATTCGGGCACGCGGCTTGACCTGGCAAAAGCAATTACTGCATCCACTGCGTTTTTTTCTGCCAAGGGGTCTTTGTCATAAAAAAGAGAATGAGTGCCATTGTCGATGACGATGTAGTTCTTTCGTTCTCCCACAGCGTCCAGATACAAGTTCAAGGACGGTATGGAAATGATTTTGTCCCGTCCGGGACATATAACCAGATGTTCGTGTCTGTGCTCTTTGATGGCCTTGATGCCCTGTTTCATTATTTTGTAATATTCTGGTAGCTGGCGTGTGAAAAACCAGGTCCAGTATTCTCCCCCCAGATATAACTCATCGCAAGGAGCATTTTCGTAATGCAGATGATATTTTGAACTGGGGTGCCAATGGCAATTGATTTTTGGCGTGAAGGGGGAGAGTACACGCAGTGCGACTCTTGCAGTCCAGGGCATCTGAAGATTTTCAAAACTTGGACTTACAAGAATAATCTTGCCTATTTCAGAATCGGGACAACCGATAATCGATACCATTGCCGAACCCATCGAATGTCCCAGCAGATGTACTTTGGAATATCTGGTTTTTAGGTCACTTACGGCATTCACGGCAAGACCCATCCAGTCTTTTGAATGTGATTTGATAAAATCATTTCCGCAGGTTCCGTGCCCGGGCAGTCTTGGCACAAATACGTCATATCCTTCCAGAAACAGGTCGGTCGCAGGTCTTGTGAATTCTCCGGGGTACCCCCTGTAACCGTGAATGATGAGCCAGCATTCGCTAACTTTGGTGTCGTGAACGAGTCGGAAGGAACGAGCCGCATTACAACATTGTTTTGTGTCTTGATATGTCCCCTGGTACCATTTGTCGGGGACTGTATAATCAAAAATGGAAAAATCTGTTTTTGTCATCATCGAGTATATTTACCTGCTTTTTGTCTGCAAAAATAGTTAGAAACTGCTTACCTTTGCGCGCGAAGAACGAAATGAAAAAGATATCAGTATTAACAGTCCTTGCGTTTTTGGTGTTCAGTGTCGCCGATGCTCAGGAAAAAGAGGACAATACATTCGGTGGATGGCTCTTCACCGAGGTGAATCACAACTTCAGAAACGGTATGTA
>JAGHUZ010000268.1 GCA_018064575.1 Candidatus Minthomonas equi | reverse complement strand
CGAAATCATCGGTTCCACAGTCCGGACGCTCGTGTCAGGTTTCAGGGAACGTTATCCCGATAAAGCTATAATTTTCTCCGAAATGGGCACTTGCGGCATATATGGATACAGGGATGCATCCGCCGCACAGTGGACTGAAGAGTTCCAGGCTGAATATGTAGGTGACCTTCTTGATATGGTTATGGGTAATCCCGAGACTTCCGGTATCGCTATATTTCAGTTTTGTGACGCGCCCTCTTATTATCGTGACGGGGCTACTGTACGCAGTAAACCCTTTGCCATCAATCTGGCTGGTCTTTATGACCAGTATCGGCGTCCGAAACTTGTGGTGGATGCCGTTCGCAAGCGTTTTTTGTCCGGGAAACAGAAGTAATGGATGTGTATTTTTGGGATATTTTTGTAAGTTTGCGCTAAATTAAGAACTAAAATATATGCCAGGTTTTGAATTGTTCGGCGATGCCGAAAGAAAACAGGTCCAGCAGGTGCTGGAAACAGGAGTGCTTATGCGTTACGGTTTCGATGCCGCACGTAAAAACGTTTGGAAATGCAAGGAACTTGAGTCCATTATGTGCGACAGGTTCGGCACGAAGTTCTGCCAGCTTACCACCAGCGGAACCACCGCGCTCAACACGGCTCTTGCAGTAGCCGGAATCGGTGCAGGTGATGAAGTCATCGTTCCCACGTTTACCTTCGTAGCCACTTTCGAGTCAGTCATAAATCTCGGAGCCACCCCGATAATCGTGGATATCGACGAATCGCTGACTATGGACCCTGAGGCAGTCAGAAAAGCCATAAGCCCACGGACCAAAGCCATCGTCCCTGTTCATATGTGTGGCTGTCCCGCCAATATCGAGGAACTGGTCAAAATCGCCAAAGAGCATAATCTGCTCCTTATTGAAGATGCCTGTCAGTCAACGGGTGCTACCTATAAGGGAAAGAGCGTCGGCTCATTCGGTGATATGGGATGCTTCTCGTTCGACTATGTTAAAATCATCACTATGGGCGAAGGCGGATGTGTCGTGACTGATAATCAGGACTTTTACACCAAGGCCGACGGCTATACCGACCACGGACACGACCATAAGGGTAATGACAGGGGCAAGGAACCCCATCCCTTCCTCGGTATCAACTACCGTGTCAACGAACTCAACGCCGCAGTGGGTATCGCCCAGTTCGGCCGTCTCGATGACATTCTGGCCATCAACAGAAGGAACAAGAAATATCTCAAGGACAGAATAGCCGCAGAGGTTCCGGAAATCAGATTCCGTACCAACTATTCTTCCGAAGGAGAAAATGCGACCTTCCTTTCATTCTTCCTGCCCACTCTGGAACAGGCCCGTGAAGCCGCAGCCGGTCTTGCTGCCGGGAATGTGGGAGGCGTTTTCCATTATTATGACAATAACTGGCACTACATCCGTAAATGGGACCATCTCAAAAACCGGGTTTCCCTCAATAAACTTTCCAAGCAGCTTCTCGATGGTATGCCGGATTACTCGAAGATTTCATTCCCGGTTTCGGACGACATTATCGGACGTAATCTGAGTTGCCAGATTTGCCTCACGTGGAGCGAGGAGGAACTTCATCGCCGCGGTGACGTTATGGTCAAAGTACTTAAACAGGTTTGCAACAAGTAACAGAATAAATTTACTATAATGGCATTCAAGAATTTTCCTATGGTTCCTTTCGTGGTTTACGGGAGGGGCAGTTTCGCTCAGCTGGGCGATATTATCCGTCCTCACAGACAGGAAGGGAAACCATTCATATTTTTTGTAGACAACTGCTTCCGTGACAGGAATGATTTCCTCGGAAGAATCCCGGTAGAAGGAAATGATGAAATTATATTGGTGGATGTAAATTCTCACGAACCCTCCACCTGGCAGGTGGACAGTTATCGTGATTACCTGAAGGAAAAATACGGAGAGGTATCCGGAGTCGCAGGTATGGGCGGTGGTGCCGTGATGGATATCACCAAGGCTGTTTCGCTTATGATGACGAATCCCGGTTCTGCTGCAGATTATCAGGGATGGGACCTTGTGAAAAATCCCGGTATATATAAAGTCGGCATTCCTACCCTTTCGGGTACGGGAGCGGAAGTGTCCCGCACGGCAGTGCTTATCGGCCCGGAGAAGAAACTCGGTCTGAACAGCGACTTCACACCGTTCCGTCAGGTAATTCTTGACCCGGAACTTATCAAGGGTGTACCTCCACTTCAGAGATTCTACACGGGTATGGACAATTATCTTCACTGCATAGAATCTCTCACAGGCTCTTATATGAACGTGTTCTCCAAGGCATACGGGGAGAAGGCTTTCCAAATGTGTCATCACGTTTTCTTTGAAAAGGATGTATGGGACGAGCAGAGCGATGAAGAACTGATGATGGCATCGTGGATGGGGGGAATGAGTATTGCCTACTCACAGGTCGGAATCATTCACGCTATGGGTTACGGACTCGGTTTCGCTCTCGGTGTACGTCACGGAGAAGGGAACAGTCTTATCTTCAATCAGCTCGAAGAATTCTACCCTGAGGAGGTGGCCGAATACAGAAAACTTCTGGAAAGGATGGAGAAAATGTATGGTATAACCCTTCCTGAGGGAGTGACCGCTGACTGTACCGAAGAGCAGTTCGACACTATGGTCCGCGTGGCATCAGGAATGACACCGCTCTGGGAAAATGCTCTCGGCAAGGACTGGCAGAAGATTATGACTCCAGACAGGATGAGGGAAATCTTCAAGAGAATCTGACGATACAGCATATCATCATCTCAAGGCTGAACAGTCATATTATCCGACTGTGAGTAGAGCAGTGTGTCAAGTCTGAAAAAGAGTCTGTTACGAAGCTCTCTGGTCTTGCGTAACTTACGGTATCCTAC
>JAGHUZ010000076.1 GCA_018064575.1 Candidatus Minthomonas equi | reverse complement strand
CAGCTTGCTACGGCCCAGCTGACTTATGACAGCAATAAGGAACTTTTCGACAATGCCGTCATCTCTGCCTATGAACTTCAAATGGCCGAGAACAAACTTTCCGAAACCAAGGCGGCTCTTGCACAGGCCAATGCCCAACTTACCACAGCGTCCAACAATCTGTCATACACATTGGTCAAGAGCCCGGTCAACGGAGTCGCAGGAATGATTCCCTACAGAGTGGGGGCACTTGTGAGCAGCAGCATCAACGAAGCCCTGGTTACGGTTTCCGATGATTCTTTCATAAATGCATATTTCTCTCTCAGTGAAAATCTGACTCTTGATTTCATGCAGCAATACGGAAGTCAGGAGGCCTTCATCAAAGGAATGCCGGAGGTGTCACTCAAACTTGGAAACGGACGCGATTATCCGAAAAAAGGACGTATCGGTGCTGTAAGCGGTATAGTGGACAAGAGTACAGGTGCAGTCAGGATGAGAGCCAGATTCGACAATTCCGAACATTTGCTCAGAAGCGGAGGAAATGCCAACGTAATCATCCCGACTGACATCAAGAACTGCATTCTGATTCCCCAGAGCGCCACATACGAAATACAGGAACGTATATTCGTTTACAAGGTCATAGACGGGAAAGCCGTTTCTACCCGTGTAGAGGTTTACAAATATAACGATGGCAGTAATTATGTTGTAGAGTCCGGACTTTCTGAAGGTGACGTAATCATAGCGGAAGGCGCAGGTCTTATAAAGGAGGGGACTCCCGTAAAAGCAGAGTAAGTAGCGTATGAATATTAAACCTTTTGTCGACAGGCCTATTCTTTCCTGCGTAATTTCGGTCTTCGTTCTGATAGTAGGACTTATTTCTCTTTCGAATCTTCCCGTCGAGCAATATCCTGATATAGCGCCACCTACTGTGAGGGTGAATACCAATTACCCGGGTGCCAGTGCCGAGACCGTGCTGAAAAGTGTGGTAGTCCCATTGGAGGAAGCTATCAATGGTGTGGAGAATATGATGTATATGATTTCTTCCGCGAACAATGCCGGATTTGCAAGCATCAATATATTCTTCCGTCAGGGAACAGACCCGGATATGTCTGTTGTGAATGTGCAGAACCGCGTTTCAGAGGCACAGAGTTTGCTTCCTGCCGAGGTGACCAAATCTGGTGTGACCGTAAGAAAGAGGCAGACCAGTACCCTGATGAACCTGTCTCTCTACAGTCCCGATGACAGTTACCCGGCGAACTTCCTCACGAATTATATGAAAATCAACATAGAGCCGAGACTTTCACGTATTCCGGGTGTCGGTGAGGTTAATGTATTCGGTGCGAATTATTCGATGCGTATATGGCTGAATCCTTCGAAGATGGCAAAATACGGATTGGTCCCTTCGGATGTTACGGCCGTACTGGATGAACAGAATCTGGAGGCGCCTACAGGAACGCTCGGCTCCGAATCGGACCATACATTTCAATATACCCTCAAATACAGGGGGCGCTATGAGAATGAGGTCGATTATGAAAATATGGTTATCCGTTCCCTGCCCAACGGAGAGATACTTCGCTTGAAGGACGTGGCTACCATCGAACTTGGGGCACTTAATTATACTTACTTCAGCCAACTGAACGGACATCCTTCCTGTAACTGTGTCGTAGTGCAGACCTCAGGGTCCAATGCCAATGAAGTCATCAAGGAGGTCGAAAAGGTTCTGGAAGATGCGAGGAAGGATTTGCCAAAGGGAATGGATATTACCACAGTAATGAGTATCAAGGACTTTCTGGATGCTTCCATCCGTGAGGTTATGAAAACATTGGTCATCGCCATTCTTCTTGTTATTCTCGTAGTTTATCTGTTCCTTCACGATTTCAGGTCCACTCTGATACCTTCTATATCCATAATAGTTTCTCTTGTAGGTACATTTGCCTTTATCAATATGGCAGGATTCAGTCTTAATCTGCTTACGCTTTTCGCTCTAGTCCTGGTTATAGGAACGGTCGTAGATGATTCCATCATCGTAGTGGAAGCCGTACACGCCAAATTCGATGAAGGATATACCTCCCCCTATCTGGCGACAGTGGATGCGATGAAAGGACTCAGTACTGCCATTCTGACCACTTCAGCCGTATTTATGGCGGTTTTCATCCCGGTATGCTTTATGGGTGGAACTTCCGGTATCTTCTATACACAATTCGGCCTGACCATGGCTGTGGCTGTGGCCATATCCTGTCTGAATTCACTGACTACCTGTCCGGCTCTCTGCGCTCTGCTCCTCAAGCCGAGGAAGGAAGAGCATTCGGCGGACCTTTCATTTTCCGACCGATTTCATTACGGATTCAACAGAAAATTCAATTCCCTCATTCACGGATACGAGCGTGGCATTTTTTCTCTGTTCAGGAGGCGATGGGCCGCATATCTTCTTGTTCTTTTTTCAGTGGCGGCTCTTTTCCTCTTATTGGCCACTACCAAGACCAGTCTGGTTCCTCAGGAAGATTTGGGTACTATCAACGTCAATGTCCAGTGCTCACCCGGTGTGACGCTTCAGGAAACGACCAAGGCTATAGACCGTGTGGAGGAAGTAATCAAAACGATTCCTCAGGTGGAACGGTATTCGCGTGTGGCGGGTGCCAGTGCCAGGTTCGAAGCCAGTTCGGCTGCCGGTAACTTTACCATCAGGCTCAAGAATTGGGATAAGAGGACAGGGAAAGGAGATGATATCAGTTCGGTGATGGAGGAAATATACAGACGTACCGACGATATAACCACCGCTCAAATCCGTCTTTCCACGCGACCTATGATAGCCGGTTATGGCGTAGGGAGCGGTTTCGAACTCTATGTGCAGGACAAGAAGGGGGGAAGCACCGAAAACCTTCTTAAATATACCAGAGAATTCATCTCAGCCCTTAATGAAAGACCGGAAATTTCCCGTTCATATACCACTTTCGATACGAAGTATCCACAATTCATAGTCGAAGTGGATGCTGCCAAATGCAAGAAAAACGGAATTTCGCCACAGGCTGTCCTGAATGTGCTTTCCGGATATGTCGGAGGAAAATACGCATCGAATTTCAACAGGTTTACCAAACTCTACAGGGTAATGGTACAGGCTCCTCCGGAATTTCGTACAGATCCCGAATCCCTGAACAATATCTTTGTCAAGACTTCTTCCGGAGAAATGTCTCCGATAGGTCAGTATATTACACTCACCAGAGTATATGGCTCTGAAAGTCTGTCAAGATTCAATCTTTTCCCCTCTATTACAGTATATGGAGAGCCTGCTTTCGGATATAGTTCAGGACAGGCCATCGCGGCCATCAAGGAAACCGCCGATGTCGCTCTCCCCGAGGGTTACGGTTTTGAATTCGGAGGAATGTCCAGAGAGGAGGCCGAAGGTGGAAATTCCACCGGTATTATTTTCATTCTCTGCATCGTTTTCATATATCTGATTCTTTGTGCCCTGTATGAAAGTCTGATGATACCTCTGGCGGTTATTCTGTGCGTTCCGTTCGGACTGGTGGGAAGTTTCCTCTTCGCAAGGGCGTGGGGGCTGGAAAACAATATCTATCTTCAAATCGGACTTGTGATGCTCATAGGACTTATCGCCAAAACCGCCATTCTTCTTACCGAATATGCATCCCAAAGGCGCAAGTCAGGACTTTCCATTCCTATGTCTTCCCTCTTTGCGGCCAGAGCCCGACTTCGTCCCATCATTATGACGTCGATGACAATGATTATCGGTATGCTTCCCCTGGTATTCGCCCACGGAGTGGGTGAGAAAGGCAATATGTCAGTGGGAGTCGGTGCGGCAGGAGGAATGCTCGCCGGTACAGTCGCCATACTGTTTGTCGTACCCATATTATTCATCGCATTCCAGTATATTCAGGAAAGGTTCCTTCCCGGAAGGAATCCTGTCTTGGATGAAATGGGAACGAAAAATACAGAAAATCAATGAAAGCCGGTATGAAAAAGTTTTTTGCAACAGCCGCCATATTGATGAGTATTGTCTCCTGTGGCATCTATTCGACATATACGAGACCTGAAATCAGTGATATCAAGATTACTGAAAGTGTTCCACTGCCGCGGTGGAAGGATTTTTTCAAGGATTCCTGTCTCCAGGTTCTTGTCGAAATGGCCTTGGAAGGCAATACTGATTTGAAAATAGCATCCCTCAAGACCAAAGAGGCTTCCGCACGTCTGAAGGAGGCTTCACTATCTTTCTTCCCTTCGCTTGACTTGAATGCAGATGCCTCACGGACACAGGCATTCTCTTTCGGGGCATCGTCATCGTGGGAAATCGACATTTTTGGGCGTATGAGAAATGAAAAGCGTCTGGCTGCCGCCTCTCTCGAAGAGGCCAGAGCTTATGAGCAGGCTGTGAAAACGGGACTCATCGCCTCGGTGGCGCAGGGGTATTTTACGTTACAGGGACTCGACAGTGAACTTGAAATATCCATAAGAACGCTTGAAAATTGGGAGAATTCTCTCAAGGTTATGGAGGCTCTCAAGCG
>JAGHUZ010000150.1 GCA_018064575.1 Candidatus Minthomonas equi | reverse complement strand
GAACTGGTTTCCACGGACACCCCTGTCAGTTCCATATCGGAACTTGACGGAAAGGAATCCATAACTGTCGAAACTCCTTCATCCGTTCAGACTGCATATTACAAGGCAGGCAAACTTCCAGCCCCATATCTTCATCTGAATTCCAAGCTTTACAGGGAACTTGAGCAGAAGGTTCATTATTACAGCAAGTCTTTCAAGACACCCCGGATGGATGAAGATGCTACGGTCATCCTCGCATTCGACGGCATCGACTACACTTCAAGAGTTTGGGTGAACGGCACTTTCACCGGTGAGCACCAGGGGATGTTCGGTGGTCCTTCCATCAGAATAGACTCGCTTCTCAGGCATGATGGAGGTGAAAACCAGGTCACTGTCGAGGTGCGTTCCGCCAACTACAATTTTCCCGAATATGACTCTCACGTGCCCCATAATTTCGTCCGCTCGTGGTTCTTTTCAAAATCGAGGGAAGGTGTAACGCCCTTCTTCCATCTCGGAATGTGGAACGGAGCGCGACTTGAAGTGCTCCCCCACTACCATATCGAGCGACCGTTCCTCGCCACTAAATCCATCGGGGGCGGCAAGGCAGTCATCGGCTTCAGCACTGAAATTTTCTGCGGAACGAATTCAAAGGACTATACCCTCCATCCCTGGACGGGAGGACAGGGACGCGCCCTCCGCAGCGGCGTCGAGGTAAACAAGAACATAAAGGTGACGGTGCGTCTCTCGGATAACGGACGCGTCGCTTATGAAAAGGTTTTCACCCCGAAAGTTATCGAAGGCAGATGCTGGATGGAAGAGACCTTCGAACTGAATAACCCTAAACTATGGTATCCTAACCAGATGGGTAATCCCGACATCTATCAGGCATCGGTGGTAATGTCCGTGAACGGTGAGCAGGTGGATGAAGTGGATTTCGATTTCGGGGTACGCACCATCGGCCACGAGCGAAGCGCAGGCATAAGGGTGGCTGACAGATGGAATGACTGGCAGTTCGTCGTCAATGGGGAGAAAATGTTCGTCAAAGGCATGAACTGGATGCCTCTGGACGCTCTGTCGGATATGCCCTATGAAAATTATGACTGGGTTCTCAGGGCTGCCAGAGATATGGGTATCCAGATGATTCGTATCTGGGGAACAGGTTTCCTGGAAACAGAAAAATTCTATGACTGCTGTAACAAATACGGCATAATGGTATGGCAGGACTTCACCATCGCCAATTTCGATACCCCGGAATGGCCTCAGGACGTATGGGAAGCGCAGGTATGTCAGAATATATTCAGACTTCGTAACCAGCCCTCTCTGGCCGTGTGGGGCGGAGGCAATGAATTCAACCC
>JAGHUZ010000220.1 GCA_018064575.1 Candidatus Minthomonas equi | reverse complement strand
CAAGTTCGACATCTCTTTCCGCACTACCGGAGAAGGAGGGAAGAGCGAAACCTACCTTAATGGAAGTAACGTCGAACGGGAAATCCGGACTATGCGGATATCTCAAATAGTCAGCAAGGTGGCAGGTCTGCCTTTTGTGAGGAATTACATAGACGGCATACTGCATCGGATGGGCGCTTCGAGAGGGGTGGTGATGGATGGTCGGGACATAGGTACGACGGTTTTTCCTGATGCGGAACTCAAACTATTCATGACGGCTGATGCCACTGTAAGGGCCCGACGGAGATACGATGAATTGGTTTCCAAAGGGGAAAGTCCTGTTTTCGAAGATGTGTTGCTCAATGTAAGGGAACGTGATTATCTGGATGAGCACCGGGATGTGTCTCCCTTGAAGATGGCAACGGATGCCATTCTTCTCGACAACGGGAATATGACCATTGAAGAGGAAGTGGAATGGATAATGAAAAAGATAGAAAATCTGGGGGATGAAAATTACCATAGATGAACGTTCCGGATGTTGCAATGGAGTGAGACGGGCCATTGAGCAGGCGGAGAAATATCTGCATAACGGTGAACGTCTGTACTGCCTGGGTGCCATTGTCCATAATGACGTGGAAATTTCACGCCTTGCGGCAATGGGGATGAAGACTGTTTCCGTCCCGGAATTCGCCACTCTGCGGGATTCGACTGTTCTTATCAGGGCTCACGGTGAACCTCCGGCCACATATCGGACTGCCGCAGCCAATAATCTGACACTGATAGACTGTACCTGCCCGGTCGTACTGAAAATCCAGCGGGAAATATCCGCTACCTACAGAGAATTGAAATCTTCCTCGGGGCAAATCGTGATATTCGGGAAAAAGGGACATGCGGAGGTGAACGGCTTGGTGGGACAGGCAGATGGGAATGCCATCGTAGTGGAACACATTTCAGATGTGAATGAATTGATGGACGAAGGCAAAATAAGAAGAGACCTTCCTATCGAAGTGTTCTCTCAGACCACGATGGATTCGGGGGAGTACGGCGAAATCTGCAGGGCACTGGCCAATGAATGCAGGAGCGTATCGGTTCACAATACTATCTGTTCGCAAGTCTCTTCACGTCATCCGAATCTGGAAAAATTCGCGGCGGAGAATGATGTAGTGATTTTCGTCAGTGGAAAAAAGAGTTCCAACGGGAGGATTCTTTTTGAACTGTGTCACGATGTCAATCCTTTATCATATATGGTGGAGAATCCGCAGGAAATAGAAAAAGAGTGGTTTGTCGGGAGAAAGACTGTCGGAATATGTGGAGCCACATCCACTCCCCGCAGACAGTTGGAAGAATGTGCGCGGTTCATTTCCAGGTCATTCATCACTACGTAACCCTTGGCTTGATTTTTGCAGGGAGATGGATTACCTTCAGATGATGCGTAACATTCTTTCGATAATATCTTTTTCCATTTTGTTCTCTGTTTCGTCATACGCACAGAACAGCGATGATGCGTCTGATGTATTCAGTCCCATTTCCAAATACATCTCACGGGGAGATGCTCAGTGCCTGTCGGTCTGGTTCTCGGAGAATTTGGAAATAGATATGATGGGCAGGCCCAACAATTACAGTCGGAGCCAGGCTTCCCGTGTTATGGAATCATTCTTTGAAGAATATCCTCCGCGATATTTCCAGATAGTGCACAAAAGCGGTTCATATCCGATGAACTGTGCGGTGGGGGATATGGAAGGCGGCGGTTATAAATTTCTGGTGACGATTCTCGTCAAAACCTCCGATGGGGGTAATGCCATTCAGCAGATTAAGATAGAAAGGGAATAAGAAGCATCCGTAAGAAAGACTTTGCCTAAGGCATCATTCAGCCCTTCTTACGGATGCTTTCAATCGTATGTGAACTATTTCTCAGGGTTACTTTAACTTTGTAAGGGTTATATTGGCATCAAGACCTTCGCTATAAGTCTTGGCATTGAGTACTAACTCATGATCTGTACATTTCTTGATAGTAACAATACCTTCTTCTGAACCAAAGTAATCACCAACCAGTTGATTTCCATTCACGATGGAATAAGAATAGGAGTGTGAATGCCCTGCTTGCTGCCCATCCCAATAGTCTGTTACGTCTAACTTTCCACCTTCTTTAAAAATCAAGATTGAATAGTCATTCGGGCCACCATTAGGCATCTTCCATTCTCCATACAAGTCACTTTCAGTATATGGGCCGGAAGATTCGGCATTATCCTTACTACAGGATGACAAAAGGACTGTTAATGTAATGCAACAAATCCCCAAAAAATGTTGCGCATCAGATGTGTTTTCATTGTTTTCAATTCTCTAGAATACTACACCGAGACCGATGTGAAAACCGGAAATCTTCCATGAGGCAGATATATCTGCTAACTTGGAAAAGTCGTGAGCGTATGACAGAGAAACATAGAAAGCACTTACACTGAACGCTACACCTTCCTGCCAGCCGAACTGGAATTTTTTGATGCTGCCACTATGGAAAATATCTGTTTGGCCTTGTAGATTTCCAGCAACGTTGAATCTGAAGAAAGGACCGGTATAAGGAGCCAGGTGCAGTTTTCCGCCCGAGAAAGAGAATCTGTATGTGAGATTGACAGGAACATTTACCGAGTATAATTTCAAATCAGAGTCAGAAAATGAAGTAAATTCGAATCCACCTCCGAATTCGAGATAGAGAGGGAATCTGGCCAGACACTGACTTCTGGTATAAGCTACTCCGAGCTGATTGCCATTTTCTGAGCGATAACCAGTGGCTCTAAGAGTCACAGGATTGTAAAATGCATAAATTTTGTTGAATCCCCTGACATCAACAGTGTTTGCACCACCACTGTTCTTTTTGGAAGAATTACCCGACTGGGTGAACTGTGCCTGAGCCGAGAAAACTACACCGAGACACAAAAGAATAAATAATGCTTTTTTCATGGTTATTATAGTTAAGTTAAACTGTTAAGTTACACATCCTTAATAGATAAAGTTCATTTTCCAGATATTGGCGGCACCATTGGTGTCTCCGCGCTGGGAGATGAAGTAAATATATTTTCCGTCTTCACTCCAGATGGGGCACAAATCCTCACACGCGTGGAAAGTCAGCTGGGTCAACTGCGTGCCGTCAGCACGGCAAGCATATATGTCTGTATTGTGATAATAATCTCTTTTGTAAGGAATCGCCGACTCCCCTGTGAAAACTATCCATTCTCCGTCAGGGGATAAGGAAGGAGTGGAAAAACTGCCATTTCCGGAAACTATGCATTCATCTACCCCTTTCTCGAAATCGATTCTCCATATTTCCGATTTTCCATCGCCTCCTACTCTGGTACACAGGAGGGATTTGGTACCTGGAATCAAGCAGGGATTCATTCCGGCGGAATAATTGGAAAGGAAATTATTCTTCGTATCGTAACTCCAGATGCTATAGCCGTTGACTTCCTGTCTTGCGAAGAAAATATTTGACATATCGTTACTATAAACCGGAGAAAAGTCGTTGGCTCCGTTCGTTATCTGACGGCACACATATCCGCTCGTAGCGTTAGTCACGAAGATCTGTGAGAAATCACCTTTCTGTTCTGAAAAGCACAGAGTGCTTCCGTCAGGTGAATACGAGAAATCAAGCACCATCTGTCTGTTCGTTCTTTGGATGGAACTGCCCTGACGATCCAGACTCTTCACGAAAATGTTCGAGGTATTATTCCTGTATGACAGAAAAGCTATCCCTTTCCCGTCAGGAGAAAGAGAGATAATCCGGTTCGTGAACCAAGAAACTCTATCGTAAGTTCTCCTTACTTCAGGCATACAGACATAATCACCTTCAGAGGTAATTTTCGTAAATTCTCTTCCGCTTTCTTCATTGACAGAGATTACCGTATAATCCACATTCTGAGCGTAGGAAACATAGAATAGAAACATTCCTAGAACTAAAGTGAAAATTTTATTCATAAAGCTAATTTTTGTTTGAAAAACACAGGTCACAAAAACAGGTAATACCGTCCGGACACAACGCAAGCGCGGTTCTGAGACCAAAACCGCTGTAAAATCTATGTAAATTATTGATTAATAGATGATTACCCCCCCCATCTGTAAAATCGGGGTGGGAAGATAAAAATGATATGCGCTTGAAATGTTCATCAAGTTTCGAAGAAATATCAGTTTCTTGAATTTGTACAAAGGTAACAAAAAAATACAATTTTCAAATTTTTCGCCTTTCCTGACCACGGACTTGTCATCGAATTCCCATTGTCGTTGAGAAAATCGGGACTTCCGGGAAGTAAGGAAGATGTCTTGAAATGGTTCACGAATTTTATTATAGCAGATTTTTTGATAGATTTGCGTTTGAAATGAGGGAGCGTACCGATGGGTATGTGACCGAATTGAAAGATTAATCATTTCAAAACAGCTTCTAAAATACAGATTATGAAATCAAACGGCGAATATGACTGGAGTTTCTCCACGATAGGAGGCAAACCCAGGGTAAATCTTTCGAAAGGAGAGGATTTGCTTCATCTTGATGAACTGGACCAGAAACTGTGGACTGTCCTCAGCTGTCCTGTCAAGGGACTTGAGATGGACGGCAGGATACTGTCTGTCCTGGATGCCGATTCAGACGGGCACATTCACGTAAAGGACATACTGCGTGTCGTAAGCTGGCTCAAGCCCATCATAAACGATCCTGATTTTTTACTCCGTGGAGACTCATACATTCCTCTCTCGCTGTTCAATAGAAAAACACCGGAAGGTGATGCGATTTTCAATTCCGCAAGACATATCCTGAATGTACTCAATCTCGACCAGGAGTTCATATCCACCGACAACGTCTCGGACATAGAAGCCATATTCAAGAATACCGCTTTCAACGGGGACGGAATCGTAACCGCCCTTTCCACCGATGACGAGACTTTGAAAGCTGTCATCCGGGACATTATCACCACTATGGGTCCGGTCAAGGACCGCAGTGGTGAAGACGGGATAAACACAGATATCACCGATCGCTTTTTCGCAGCCCTTCAGGAATACTCGCAGTGGAAAGCGGCGGGTGAAGCGGATAGAGAACATATTTTCCCGTTCGGTGATGATACTGGCAAAGCTTATGACAGTATGATGGCTGTCAGAGATAAAATCGATGATTGGTTCTTACGCTGTTCTCTGGCCTCATTTGACAATGGAAGCATCCCATCACTGGACACATCTACAGGAAGAATA
>JAGHUZ010000107.1 GCA_018064575.1 Candidatus Minthomonas equi | reverse complement strand
CATTGGAACTGAGCGTCACGATTCGCGGCGTGTGGACCGTCAGCTTCGCGGACGTGCGGGAAGGCAGGGCGACCCTGGCTCCTCGGTATTTTTCGTGTCTCATGAAGATGACTTGATGCGAGTTTTCGGAGGAGACAGAATATCCGCCGCCGTGGACAGGATGGGACTTCAGGAGGGGGAAATGCTTCAGCATTCGATGCTTTCAAGTTCTATCGAAAGAGCTCAGAAAAAGGTGGAGGAAAACAATTTCGGTATTCGTAAGAGACTCCTGGAATATGATGATGTGATGAACTCCCAGCGTGAGGTTATCTATAACAAGCGTCGAAACGCCCTTTATGGAGAAAGAATCGAAATCGATATGCTCAATATGATGAGTGATTATTGCGAGGTTCTGGCCGAGGAAACGAATGGGATGGATTATGATGAGTTCTCTTTCGAGGTGATGAAAAATCTTTCGATAGAGCCCGGAATCAGCGCAGAAGAGTATAGGAACTGCTCTGTAGAAAAGATTTCGGACCTCCTTAATGCAAGAGTCCGTGAAGAGTATCTCCGTCGTACCGAAAGAATGGTGGAGCAGGCTTGGCCAATCATCAAATCCATCTATGAGAAGCACGGCACGGCATACGAAAATGCAGCGGTACCCGTCGGGGACGGCAAGAAAATAATGCAGGCCGTCGTAAATCTCAGAAATGCCTATGACAGTGAGGGCAGGGAACTTATACGTACAGTGACCAAGACCATTACCCTCCTGATGATAGATGAGTACTGGAAAGAGCATTTGCGTGAAATGGATGATCTCAAGCAGTCTGTCCAGAATGCTTCGTATGAACAGAAGGATCCTCTTCTCATTTATAAGTTCGAAAGTTTCAATCTGTTCCAGAAGGTTATCGGCAATATCAGCCGTGATGTGGTGACCTTTATGCTTCGTTCCCACATTCCTTTGAGGCAGAATCAGGATTCTGCCGCAGCGCAGCAGGCAGCCCGTCGCGATGCTCTCCGTCGTGCGGAAATGGCACGGATGCAGACCTCCAGAAACGACTTGTCCACAAACGGTGGCGAACCCAAGTCCAATGCCCCTGTCCGTGTTGAGAAAAAGGTGGGAAGAAATGACCCCTGTCCCTGCGGTTCCGGAAAGAAATACAAAAATTGCCACGGAAAAGATCTTTAGAATGCCGGAAATGGAAAAATTTGATATTCTTGTTCTGGGAAGCGGCCCCGGAGGATATGTAGCCGCCATAAGAGCATCACAGCTCGGTTTCAGAACAGCTGTCGTGGAGCGCGCGGAACTTGGAGGAGTGTGTCTCAATTGGGGCTGTATCCCTACGAAGGCTTTGCTCTCCAGTGCTGAGGCTTTTCATTATGCCGGAAACGGTGCGGAGTTCGGTTTTGATGTTCAGGGAAATGTGACTCCCGATTTGGCGGGAATGGTGGCCAGAAGCAGGGGAGTCTCCGCGCAGATGACCAAGGGAGTCGAATTTCTTATCAAGAAAAACAATATCTGCTTATTGAGGGGAAACGGTTTCATCAACCCTGATAAAACTGTGACGGTAACGCCGGCTGATGGAGGTGAAGCAGTGACGGTAGAGGCGGATTCTATAATAATCGCTACCGGCTCGCATCCCAATTCTCTTCCGTTCGCACCCATAGACGGAAAGCGGATTATATCTTACCGTCAGGCTCTCGTGCTTGAGAAACTGCCTGAAAGTTTAGCCGTTATCGGCTCAGGCGCCATAGGAAGTGAATTTGCTTTCTTTTACAGAAGCCTCGGAGTGGAGGTGACTTTGATAGAATATCTTGACAGGATAGTCCCTTTGGAGGATGATGACGTGTCAGCCCAGATAAGCCGTTCGTTCCGCAAGATGGGAATGAAGGTGATGGTGTCCGCTCAAGTTAAAAAAGTGGATGTGTCCGGTGAACTTGTCAGAGTGGAGGTGGAAACTAAAAAAGGGAGGGAAATCATAGATGTCGAAACAGTGTTATCCGCTGTAGGTGTCGCTCCAAATACTCAGGATATCGGTCTTGAAGGACTGGGTGTGGAGATGGAACGGGGGAAGGTGAAGGTTGATGTTTCCGGAGGTACATATAGGGCCAATGTGGAAGGAATCTATGCCATTGGAGATGTAATCGCCACTCCGGCGCTGGCTCACGTGGCATCGGCCGAGGCATTGTGCTGTGTCGAACATATCGCCGGCATAGAACGTCCTTGCGTAAATTATGGCAATATACCGGGCTGTACGTATGTCGTGCCCCAGATAGCTTCGGTGGGTATTACGGAACGTGCCGCCAAAGAATGCGGACTTTCATACAAGGTGGCGAAATTCCCATTTACCGCTTCGGGAAAGGCTGTCGCTTGTGGTGTCCGTGACGGTTTTGTCAAACTTATTTCGGATGCCGGCACAGGTGAACTTCTGGGAGCGCATCTGTGTGGCGCCAACGTTACTGAAATGATAGGCGGCATCGCAGCTGCCCGTAATGTCGGAGTCAAGGCTGCAGACTTGAAACATACCGTTTTTCCTCATCCAACTATGAGTGAAGCGATTATGGAAGCATCCGAAGCCTTGGAGGGTATGGCTGTCCATATCTGACAAGCCAAGGAATCTATCTTATGGCGTCTTTGATTTTGTATTCGTTCCTGTTTTGGGACGAACGGCTGACCAATTCTCCGAGAAAACCGGTGAGGAACATCTGAAATCCAAGAATCAGCGTTACAAGCGCGATGTAGAAAAGTGGCTGGTCTGCCACCGGACGGAAGGGAAGGCCTTTGCTCTGGGCCACCAGTTTGGTGGTGATGATGATTAATGTCAGGATTATTCCGATGAAGAATGCCAATAGTCCGCCGAATCCGAAAACGTGCATAGGCTTTTTTCCGAACTTTCCTAGAAACCACAGGGTCATCAAATCGAGAAGTCCGTGGACGAATCTGTCCAAACCGAACTTGCTGTGCCCGTATTTTCTTTTTCTGTGAATGACCACTTTCTCGGTAATGCGGGTATATCCTGCGTTCTTGGCTATGAATGGTACGTAGCGGTGCATATCTCCGTATAATTCTATGTCTTTGACGACATCCTTCCGGTATGCCTTCAGACCGCAGTTCATATCGTGAAGTTTCAATCCCGAAACTTTTCTCGCAGTCCAGTTATAGAGCTTGGAGGGGATGTTCTTCATCAGAACATTGTCATAGCGCTTCTTTTTCCATCCCGATACTATGTCCCATCCGTCCTCTACTATCATACGGTACAGTTCAGGAATCTCTTCGGGACTGTCCTGTAAGTCCGCATCCATCGTGATGATGACATTCCCTTCCGCTTTGGCGAATCCGGTGTGGAGGGCGGCGGCTTTCCCGTAATTTCGTCTGAAGGCTATGGCCTTGATGTGAGAATCGCTCTTGGCCATTTCCGAGATGACGTTCCAGGAATTGTCGGTGCTGCCGTCATTTATGAAAATGATTTCATATTCAATATCCTTGATATGGGAGGTGCTGATGGAATCGTGAATCCACTCAGTGAGCTCGCGGAGGGATTCCTCTTCGTTCAGAAGTGATATGACTATTGAAAGGTCCATAGACTATTGATTATCTATCGTGTGGTCATCCTGTGTGTCATCTGTGAACGGAGAATCATTCTTGGTGAAATTGGCCAGAATTCCGGAAAGGATGAGTCCCCAGATCAGGCAGGATATGAAACTTGAAATTATGAGCGCAGCCGGAACGTAGCGGACGATCATATCGTAGTCAAAGTTTGTGCCCATCTGTTCGAATGCGGTGCTGAGTGCTTCCATCATAACGTCCAGCTGGTCTGGAAATATTACATAGATGTTAAGAAAACTCCACAGTGTGCAGATTATGGCCGAAAAAGTACAGATGGAAAAACCGAATCTGAACGACCTTCCGTATGGAACGTATCCTTCGTCAGCTGTGAATTTTTTCATGCACCAGTACAAAACGGCCGTCACTAAGCCGAGCTTGAGAAATGAGGCAGTCGTAGCCAATACGGGCATTTCTTGTGTAAAGTGTTTGATGATGTCAAAAATAATGGATACGAGGGTAAAGGGGAGGGCAGTCGTCGCTGCACGGTATGTGAAGGATTTTTCTGCAGGATTACTCATAATGCGCAAGAGTTGAACAGTTATCGGTGCAAAAGTATATTTTTTTGTGGAAATTTCTTAACTTTGCCAGTTATAAAATTGAAACGCATAAAGATGTCCGATATGATAAACATTACTTTTCCGGACGGAAGTGTCCGCAGTTATGAAGCGGGAGTCACCGCTTTTCAGATAGCTGAAAGCATATCACCCCGTCTGGCCGGTGAGGTTCTCGCAGCCAGTTTAAATGATGTCATATACGATTTGGACCGTCCCATCACTTGTGACGGAACTTTGAAACTCCATAAATGGGAGGATGCTGAGGCTAAGAAAACATTCTGGCATTCATCGTCCCATCTGATGGCGGAGGCTCTCGAATCGCTGTATCCCGGCATAAAATTCGGTATTGGTCCGGCCATCGAGAATGGGTTCTATTATGATGTGGATCTCGCAGATGTGAATCTTGTGGAAGCTGATTTGAAAAAAATAGAAGACAAGATGGTAGAACTCGCGCGGGGTAAGGAAAAATTCGTCCGTAGGGAAGTCCCCAAGGATGAGGCTATGAGAAATTTCACTGAAAAGGGTGACCAGTACAAATGCGAACTCATCCGCGACCTCGAAGATGGAACGATTTCATTTTATACCAACGGTGCGTTTACAGACTTGTGCCGTGGTCCCCATCTTCGTGATACATCCGTAATAAAAGCGGTGAAACTGACTTCCATAGCGGGTGCATACTGGAGGGGAAACGAGAAAAACAAGATGCTGACTCGTATATATGGTATCACCTTCCCCAAGAAGTCAATGCTCGATGAGTATCTGAAACTTCTCGAAGAAGCCAAGAAACGTGACCACAGGAAAATCGGCAAGGAACTGGAACTGTTTACCTTCTCTACCAAAGTCGGAGCCGGACTTCCCCTTTGGCTGCCTAAGGGAGCAGACCTTCGCACCCGTCTGGAAAATTTCTTGCGCAAGGTTCAGAAACAATATGGTTATCTTCCGGTAATTACTCCGCATATAGGGCAGAAGGAACTTTATGTCACCTCAGGTCATTATGCCAAATATGGAAAAGACTCCTTCCAACCCATCCATACACCTCAGGAAGGCGAAGAATTTCTTTTGAAACCGATGAACTGTCCTCACCACTGTGAAATTTACCGTTCAAAACCACGCTCATATAGAGATCTTCCGCTTCGTTTCGCCGAATTCGGAACAGTATACCGTTATGAACAGAGTGGAGAACTGCACGGGCTGACACGTGTCCGCGGCTTTACACAGGATGATGCTCACCTGTTCTGCCGTCCGGACCAGATAAAAGAGGAATTCTGCAAAGTGATAGATATTGTATTGTATATATTCAAAACTCTGAATTTCAATCAATACACAGCTCAGGTTTCGCTCAGGGACAAGAATGACCGTTCGAAATATATCGGCTCCGATGAAAATTGGGAAAAAGCGGAGAACGCCATTATTGAAGCTGCTGCGGAAAAGGGACTGAAAACTGTAGTGGAATACGGAGAGGCCGCGTTCTACGGACCTAAACTTGGTTTTATGGTCAAGGATGCCATCGGCAGAAGCTGGCAGTTGGGAACTATTCAGGTGGATTATAATCTTCCTGAACGTTTCGAACTCGAATATACTGGCGCTGATGACAAAAAATACCGTCCCGTGATGATTCACAGGGCTCCGTTCGGTTCTATGGAAAGGTTTGTGGCTGTTCTGCTGGAACATACCGGAGGAAAACTTCCTCTCTGGCTTGCTCCGGAACAGGCTATAATTCTGCCAATCAGCGAAAAATATAATGAATATGCGGAAAAAGTTTGCAGATTATTAGAAAATTCCGATATTCGCGCCTCCGTAGATGACCGTGGCGAAACCATAGGTAAAAAGATAAGAGAGAGTGAGTTAAAACGTATCCC
>JAGHUZ010000158.1 GCA_018064575.1 Candidatus Minthomonas equi | reverse complement strand
CCATTCTGCTTGAATCTTCGGATGAGGAGGGAGGCGTACCCAGACTGGGACGTGACGGTGAAGAACCGATTGTCTGGACGCTGATAGCCGTCAATGGCAAGATTCCCGCCGAGGTAATCAGGGGAAAGGATGATTGGGAAAATGAAAAAATCATAGGAAGAAACAAACTGCCCGGACACGTGACTATGGTTCCATATCCTGATGTGGCTTCGTTGAAGGCTGATACGGCATATTTTCACAGACCCTGGGAGATGCCTGAATCACCGGATTACTTGAGTCTTAACGGGAATTGGAAATTCAATTGGGTGAAGGAACCTTCGCTGAGACCCGTTGATTTCTATAAAAACGGATACGACGTGAGCGCCTGGGCGGAAATCCCCGTCCCTTCTTGTTGGGAACAGTATGGCTACGGAACACCTATCTATTCCAACGTTATTTATCCTTTCAATGGCAAACCGAGCAGAATCATCCCGGTTCCCGGTTATACAAGCGAAAATGAGCCTAATCCGACAGGCTCATACAAACGCAGTTTCTCCATTCCTGAAAATTGGGACGGAAAAGAAATTTTCCTCCATTTCGATGGTGTTTACAGTGCATTCAGTGTCTGGGTTAACGGTAAATATGTGGGCTATAGTCAAGGTCCCAACAATGATTCCGAATTCGATGTTACGCCATTAGTGCATCCCGGTGACAACAGTGTTGCCGTAGAAGTTCTCAGATGGTCTGACGGCAGTTTTATCGAAGACCAGGATATGTACCGTGTCGCCGGAATCCATAAGGATGTGTGGATGTACGCCGCACCGAAGACTTCCATCGCAGATTTTCATCTCTCATCGGAATTCACGGATGATTTTTCCGAAGCCACTTTCTGTGCTAAGACCTTCATTCGTAACACCGGAGGAACCAAGGCCGGTCATACACTTTTCATAGAACTTATCGACCCTGACGGGAAACAGGTCTTTCTCAAGGAAGCCGGTAGAGTGGAAGTCGGAAAGAACAAGACTTCGGAAGTGGTGTTCAAGGGGACGGTCAGCAGACCGGAGTTGTGGTCAGCGGAAACGCCATCACTTTATACCGTGGTGCTCAGTCTGAAGGATGATTCCGGCAGGGAAGTGCAGGCCGTTTCGAACCGCTACGGTTTCAGAAAGGTGGAGATGAAGGGAGGGAGAATCCTGATTAATGGCCGTCAGATCTGGTTCAAGGGGATTAACCGCCACGAAACGCATCCCACTTACAGTAAGGCTATTCCTAATTCCGTTACCATCAATGATATTGTGATGATGAAGCAGAACAATATCAATGCCATACGTACTTGTCACTATCCCCAGCGCGCTTCCGCCTATGCACTATACGACTATTATGGAATGTATGTGATGGACGAAGCCGATATCGAGTGTCACGGAAACAACGGTATCAGCGACATACCTTCGTTCAAGGATGCATACGTGGACCGCGGTGTGCGTATGGTTCAGAGGGATAGAAATCATCCCTGCGTGGTATTCTGGTCACTCGGTAACGAAAGCAGCGGGGGATGCAATATCGCTGCGGAGAGAGATGCCATCAAGGCTCTTGACCCATCGAGACCGATTCATTATGAAGGTGATGATTACTATTCCGATATGGATTCCAATATGTATCCTTCCGTCAAGAATATGGAAGCCAGAGATCTCAACGGTTCAGACAGACCGTATATCCTGTGCGAGTTCAAGGAGGGAATTACTGAGAATTGGGAATACATATACAAATCGAAGAGAATGGTGGGTGGATATTACTGGGAATGGTGTGACCACGGCCTGTATAAATACGGTGATACTTCCGGTAAAATCTACCTTGCCGGCGATTTCGGGGAGCAGCCCACCTGTCTCGGTGCAGGTCAGTCCGGTCTTGTAACACCTGACCGCAAACCGGCGGAACGTCTTGCTGAAATCCGCAAGTGCTATCAGTCCACTACCGTATCATCCACTGGTACTCCGGGGGAAGCGGAAGTGACCAACAGCTATTCATTTACGAATATGAACTGCTTCAATGTTAACTGGAAAGCATTCAGGGATGGACAGCCGGCCGGTGAAGGAACCCTCGGTTCCATTGATCTGGAACCGGGTGAAACTGCCAGGGTGCAGATAGATGGCAATGTCGCGGAATGTAGCGTGGTGCTGGAATTCTCGCTTAAAGACGATACCTCGTGGGCGCCTGCAGGACACGTGGTGGCCACTTGTGCAGTGGAATGAATAAATACGGCTGGCCCCTGTAAATGAAAAAGCCGCAATCAGCGGCTTTTTTCATTTACAGTTATGGTGTCCTTATTTCTTAAGTTCCGTTACATTGATAGGGAAGAGCGCATTTCCGTCAAGCCCGTATGCAAGGTTGAGCATCTGGCCGTCGCAGTCTTCGAAATACTCGATTTTTATGATATGCTCACCGGCGCAGAGTTCGACTACTCCCATTTTTTCCTTGTAAGTATGGGAACCGTCATTGTCTATGATTACTTTGTTGTCAATGATGAGTTTGGAACCGTCATCGGAGCCGAGGAGGAATCTGTATTTTCCGCTTTCCTTGATTATGAGATTTGATGAGAAGATAACTGCAAAGTCGTCCTCGTTATCGTTAATCGGGAGCTCGTTGAGGGTGAAGTTGGAAACGTATCCGGTGGCGGAAGCTCTTCCGAATTTTGTGAAATCAGGGAGAACTTCACTGGTGTAGTTCCTGTAGAGTTTGAATTCAATGGGGGCTTCTCCTTCAGGTGCTTTGGCATAGAATGTGTTCTCGGCCACGTCGCTGTATTGTCCGTTCTTATATGTAATCGATTTGAGGAATATGTTGCTTTCTACCTTGATGGGACCTGTGTACTTGGTGGAATTGACGGTCGGAGTGGTTCCGTCTGTGGTGTAGTATATTTCAGCACCTTCGAGGTCGGCAGTGAGTGTTACCTCGGAAGCGACTCCACGATAGGGCTGTGCGAAAGGGATGGGGACATAAGCAGTTTCGGTACGTGGCTCAAAGGCCTGCATAATGAACTTGCCGCGGCATTCCTCAGGGAGTGTCACTCCGAGAAGTCCTGCGATGGTGGCTGCATTGTCATAAATCATATTTGCGTGTTCCATAACCTTACCTTTGGTAACACCCTTGCCGTACATAAGAACAGGAACTTCAAGTTCACTCATATTGTCTCCTCCGTGGCCGAAGCGGATTCCTCCGTGGTCACCTGTTATTATTATGACGGCATCTTTCATCATACCCTTGGACTCAAGTTCCTTTACGAAATCTCCGATGATGGAATCGCACATAGATATACAGTTCATATAACCCATACTCTCGTGTCCGTGAGAATGCCCTGCGTGGTCTGTGGCATCGACTGATACGAAGAGAAGTTCCGGCTGGTCTTCCATATATTTCGCGAAAGCCTTCTTGAGAGTGGTCTCTCCGTCCTGACATTTTTCCGAATAGTCGAAAGAATCCATATCGTACATCCTTATCTGTCCTTGCCATTCATAGAAACCGTAAACCTTCGCTTCTGGACGCTGAGTCTTGATGACATCGAAAACAGTAGGGAACATGCCCTTGGCATTATGGGCTGCGGGCTCTATCATTCTGGTCTCATATTCCCAGCCATTGTCGGTTACACCGGTCATTTCGATGGGAGCACCGCTGACCATACACATCCAGTTCTGGCTGGAAGAGGTCTCACGGGCGACTCTTGTGTGAAGGGATATGGCACCGTTTTCTATCATATAATTGAAATTAGGAGTCGCCGCTCTCTGGATACCTACTCCGCTGAGAGCATCGAGTCCGATGAAAATAACGTGCTTGGCACGTGGTGTCTGCTGTTCCTGACAGCAGGAAACGGCCACTAAGGCTGTGCCGATGACGGCTGTAAGAATGGATTTTAAATGCATCATATTTGGTTAATTGGTTATTTATCTGCTGCAAATGTAGTTATTTTTTTGTCGGATTGGGAGAAAATCGGGGATGCACGTGCTATGCAACATCTTGGGCATACGGGGATAAATCACTTTGGATTTTAGGATTATTTGTATAATTTTGTCAATTACGATTCCAAGAAAAATAGATGTTTCTCCGAAAACGGGATGGTGAAAGAAAACAATAAATATGACAGATACTTTATGACCGCTTGGACTGCGATGGTTTTCGCAGCTGCCGCATTGTTCTTCGGGCTTGGCTATAAGTATCACATCGCTTTTCAGGAAAAATATCAACTTTTCGAATGGACGTGGTCCTATTTTGCGGAGACCGTTTCCGTACCAGGTGGCTTTGCTGATTGGTGCGGGCGTTTTCTGACCCAGTTTTTCATCAGTACCTGGGTCGGTTCCGTGATAGTGGCTCTGCTGCTTTCTGCGGTTCATCTTCTCACCAGCTGTCTCTCCAACCGTAAATCTCTTTCGTTCTTTGTGCTCTGCTCCATCGTACCCTTGCCACTGTTTTTCTTTATGCTTGATGAAAAGGCATTGTTGGGGGCTCCGGTGGCCGTGATACTCGTTCTGCTTGCCTCTGTGAAGGTCTCCCAGATGAAACGTTCTGCTGTCAGAACGGCTGTGACTTTGGTGGGAATACCGGTGCTTTATTTCCTTTGCGGTCCGGTGACTCTGATATTCGCTGTCGTTTGTTGCTTTTGGGAAAAACCTCTGGTTTGGGGAACGGCTCTCCTGCTTTGTGCCATCTGCCCGATAGCGGCCCGTTTCCTGTTCCATTATCATTTGTGGCAATTTTATGCCGGAGTACATTATTTCCGTTTCCCTACGGATGTGCCCTGGCTGTTATGGATTTCGGTAGCTGCCATCCTCCTATGTATTGTCATACCTTGCCGCAAGGCAAATCATCCCAAACAAAAACACGACCGCGTCTCAGCGGTTCTATTGTCGGTCGTAATTGTCATTATGGCGTTTGTCGGAGTAAAGAAGGCGGCTGACTTCTCCGATGAGGAGGTGATGCGCTATGACTGGCTTTGCTATCACGGAGAATGGAATGAAATTATCCGCAGACAGTTTGTCAAGCCGGCAGACAAACCCTTTACTGTCTGCTGTCTTAATCTGGCTCTCTGCAAGGCTGGACTTATGTCAGAACAGATGTTCAGTTTCCGTCAGTACGGAGTGCCCGGTCTGTTCCCGAAGTTCAAAATCAATTACACTTCACCTGTCCAGACTGCCGAAGTATTTTGGAATCTGGGTATGGTAAGTGCGTGCCAGAACTATATTTTCGAGGCTCAGGAATCCATTCCTGATTTTCAGAAGAGTGCAAGGTGCTATGTCCGTCTTGCACAGACAAATATCATTGACGGCAGGTATGATGTGGCCAGAAGGTATCTCAATTCACTGTGCAATACTCTCTTCTATAGGAAATGGGCTCAAGAGACAGCGGCTATGCTACAAGATGAGGATGCTGTCGCCGCGAACGGAACCATCGCCCTGAAACGCAGCCTACGTTTGAAACACGATATCCTTTTCAGTGAGGATAAAATAGATGGCATATTAAGGGAACACGTTATTGGAACCCCTGATAATCAGATGGCTTACGAGTATTTGCTCGCTTGGGATATGCTTGAAAAAAATGGGGAGGCATTTATGCGGGATTTCGTACCTGAACGCCATCGGAAAGTACCTAAGCATTATCAGGAAGCCGTACTGATGTCCATCGTCAGCGCAGGAGGTTTGCTTGACGATGCTCCTTCGTATATTGATGAGGCTGTTTCAAAACGCCTGCTCGCTTTTATCGCAGACGTAAAGGCGGGAAAGTCGGATTCTTTTATGCATAAGAAATACGGAGATACATATTGGTTTTACAGTTTGTACAGATGATGAAAAGATTATTGTTTGCATTGCTCACACTTTCTGTCATTTCCTGTACAGGCCAGCTCTATCAGGAATATGGCAGTGGACTGATATATCCGGATTATATGGATGTAACCATTCCTTCGGATATCGCGCCTCTCAATTTTGACTATACCGTTCCTGCCCGGAACAATGTCACCGTTTTCTCGTTCGGAGACTTGCAGTTCAGTTTCAAGGGCTCTGAAGTCAGGTGGAATGCACGCAAATGGCACAGGCTTCTTTCTGTGGCGAAGGGCGGTGATATTACTGTGACCAGTTCGGCTCCCGACACATCCTGGATCATTCACGTAAGTGAGGATGATATCGATTATGGTGTGGCATACCGTCTGCTGGAACCGGGGTACGAAGTTTACAGTAAAATGGGTATATATGAGAGGGAACTCTCGTCGTTCAGGCAGCGTGCCGTTGTGGAGAATACGGAATTCAGCGGTTGTGTTAACTGCCACGCATTCAACAGGGGTAACACCTCCTCAATGTCCCTGCATATTCGCGGTGACCACGGGGCCACGGTACTGATGACTCCGGAAAAGATGGAGGCGTTCAATACGAAGACCGATACGACCAAGGGCTTTTGCGTCTATCCGTACTGGCATCCCGGTGGAAGATTCATAGCTTATTCGACTAACAATACGAGACAAATTTACCATTCGAAGCCGGAGAAACTGCTCGAAGTGTTCGACTTGTCATCTGATGTATTGATATATGATGTGGAAGCGAATGAACTCGTACTCTCCCCTTCGGTGATGAAACACGGAATGTGGGAGACTTTCCCCGTGTTCTCCGCTGACGGGAAGTCAGTCTATTTCTGCGCCGCTGAAGAGAAGGAACTTCCTTATGGACTGGAAGAGGTACGTTATAATCTGTACAAAGCTCCGTTCGATGAACATACGGGTGCCATAGGCGATTCCCTGGAAGTCATAATCGATGCCGTGTCGATGGGAAAGAGCGTTTCCTTCCCTCGTCCTTCTTATGACGGAAGATTTCTGGTTTATACTTTATCTGACTACGGACAGTTTTCGATATGGCATCATGAGGCGGACTTGTGGTTACTTGATATCGTGACAGGAAAATCGAGACGGCTGGAGGGTACATTCAGTCCTGATACTGAGAGTTTTCATAACTGGAGTTCCAACTCCCGATGGCTGGTGTTCTCGAGCAGGAGGGATGATGGTCAGTTTACCAGACTCTACTTCTCCCATATCGATGAGAACGGAAATGCTTCCAAGGCTTTTATGCTGCCGCAGAAGAATCCGACCAAGTATTACGGTACACTTTTTATGTCTTACAATGTGCCTGATTTTATCACGGCTCCGCTCTCGGTGGACAATGTAAAAGCCTCAAAACTCATAAATGCGGAGAAACGTATTCCATTCGGTGTGAAATTCATTGAAAACAAATATTATAAAAAATGATGAAAATAATTAGAAGAATTTTTGCTGTTTCTGCGGGTGTCGTTCTTTCAGCAGCGATGCTGTCCGCCCAGACGCCTATGCTGATTCATTCCCACAATGATTATGACCGGAATGTTCCATTCTATCAAGCTTATGCCCAGGGAGTGGCATCTGTAGAAGCTGATTTCCATTATGTGGATGGAATACTTCTTGTCGCTCACGACACAGAGGATATTTGTGAATCGAAGACATTGGAATCCCTGTATCTTGCACCTATCGCGAAGATGTTCCGTGAGAATGGCGGTCATCCGTACAAAGATGCTTCCAAGCCGCTTCAACTTCTCGTCGATATCAAGAATGAAACAGAACCGTCGCTTTCCACCCTCATTCGTATTATCGATGAAAAGTATGCGGACGTGTTCTGCACCGGCGGTGTCAGGCTTGTTATCACCGGTAATCGTCCCGAACCTGCCGATTTCGACAAATACCCTGCGTGGGTAATGTTTGACGGTGTACTTGAAAACGTCTATACCGTGGATCAGCTCAAGCGTGTCGCCCTCATCAGTGAATGTTTCGGAGATTATGCCCATTGGAACGGGAAGGGCTCTCTTGTGCCGAACGATGAGAAAAAGGTGCGCGAAGCTATCGCAAAGGCTCACGATATGGGAAAGAAAATACGCTTTTGGGGTGCTCCGGAAACACTTACAGCCTACTATACCTTCTATAATTTCGGCATCGACTACTTCAATACCGATATCCCCGAACAGTGTGCTATGTTTTTCTCCAGATGGGGTGACAAGAACTTTCAGATAGGAGTGAAGAATGCTTCGCAGGAAGGGATTTCGGGCACTTCAAAACTTGACAAGGTGACACGTGGATTCGCCGGGTTCCAGCATTCCAAACTTCAACTAAGCAAGGGTATAGATGTATATATGCCTACTTACCTGAATGACGGTGCCAACAAGAAAATAAAGAATGTCATATTTCTTATCGGTGACGGTATGGGACTGAATCAGATTCTTGCCGGTGATTATGCAAATCACGGCCTCAGCCTTCTGAATATGAAGAATGTAGGCTTCCAGCATAATAATGCCAAGGATCAGTTTACGACTGATTCTGCTGCCGGAGGAAGCGCACTTGCGACAGGAGAAAAGCATTCCAATCGCCATATCGCCTCAGATGACGAAGGTAATCCGTACCCATCCCTCACAGACTGGTTCGCTGATGAAGGACTTGCCACCGGAGTCCTGACACTCGGTCATATGGTGGATGCGACACCTGCTGCGTTCTATGGACACAATGTGGAAAGAGATGATTCCGATGACCTTACAGCCGATCTCCTCGAATCTAAAGTAGATGTGGTCTGCGGCTGTGGTATGGGTGATTTTATCCGCAGGAAAGACGGACGCAAAAATCTTCTCAAAGAACTTTCCCGGAAGTATAGCATCATAGAAGATTATACCGGAATTCCTGAA
>JAGHUZ010000239.1 GCA_018064575.1 Candidatus Minthomonas equi | reverse complement strand
ATATAGTCTTCCCCTGAAGAAACTCATTGATGTCACTAGAATAAAAAACACCAATGCCGATATGAAAATCGCTGCCGAAAATTCTGCCAAGGGCGTGTATGAAACACGTTCCGGCAGGATGAAGGAAAGAATATTGGCGAAAAATTGTATCAGAGGAGAAAATAAGGCTGTCGAGATTCTGCCCCAGTTGGAATAAGGATCAAGCGCTGTCAAAGGAAATGAAAATCCTATGAAAGTGAAAACCATAACCAAAGTAAGGATAGACCATCGCAGCCAGGGATGTGGTTTGTGATATACGTATTTCGGCCTATGAGATAATCTGCCTTTTCTGTTATTTCCCTTGAACCATCCGGCAATGCGTGACACCATATCCTGCCACACTCCGAGAGGACAAATCCAGGAGCAATAAACTCTCCCGAATATCAGAGTTAAAATGATGGTGACTGACAGAGTTATCAAACCGACACCGGATGCTGCCAATATCGAGGGAACAAACTGCAAATGAAGAAGACGGGTGACTACGGCAAATTTATGGCTGAAAAACATAAAGGATGCAGTCACAAGAATGAACAAGAGGATAGCAAAAACTACCCTCAATATTCTGAATATCCTATATATACGCAAACCGTTGGACATGTATTACAATTTTATCCTTGAAACTTTCAGTTTGGAAAGGTCCTGGGTACCCACTCCGGCTTTTTCAGCCATAGCTACGTGACTGACATTGGCTAAATCCACCTTCTTGAACTGATTGAAGAATTTGATGGAAGCTGTATCTGCCGCCACTATGTCGGTCGACATGAAAAGGGCACCTCCCTGCTGGACATCATCGAGCGACTTGCCCTTTGGTCCGTTCTGAGTCATAATACGGTAAGCATCCACGATATTGAGAGCCGGTTTTTTATCAAGTGTCTGAATATCAGCTATGCATTGCTGTAGATTGTTCGCATGAAACTGTCCCCTGTCCCATACGATACCCATAAAATTTTTCATCGAAACCGACATTTTGGCACCTCCGTGATGTTTTAAAATGGGGACGTTAATCCAGACATCGGCATCAAGTATGGCTTCGTGAATTTTTGCTTCCTTAAGATTCTTCGCTTGGGGAAGTTTGACTGTTCTGAAATACTTCTCATCGTGAGCGAAAGCCATCACACCACCTGCGTCTTCAACAGCCTTTTTCATACCGCTGTGGTCATAGCAAGCTTCCCACTCATCACAAGTATGGTCAAAAACGGTAACGGAAGATGCGCCTGCGGCCAAACAGTCTTTTATGAGAGCCGCGACAAGTTCAGGGTTGGTATTGGCAGCCATTTCGGGTTCCTTGTCCCAAGCAATATTTGGTTTTATGGTAACCTTCTGCCCCTTCCTGACAAACCTGCCGATTCCACCCATAGCCTCTATGGCCTTCTTGTACATTTGTACGGGTGTTCCTCCCATAACAGCGGCCAAATCAGCCGGTTCCCCTACGGCAGCCACAGTTGGAACATTTCCTTTTTCTGTAGCAAGAATGTTCCCGTGCAGGAGTGTAGCACTTGATAATGTTCCTAATAATGCCGTTTTAAAAAACTGTCTTCTTTCCATAACGAATGAGTATAAAAAATAAATTATGAAAGTTTCGTATAGGCCACTTTACCGACCAGTGTGGTAGGAAGAGAATCCAAAACCTCAATCATATAAGGCATAGCATATTTCGCTATGTTGGACTTGCAGTGTGCCATAAGTTCTTCCTGTAATTCAGGGGAATCGACATATCCTTTTTCTAAAACCACAAATGCTTTGACTTTCTGCATCTTGTAAGAATCGGAAACACCTATCACGCAACTGCGTTGTACTGCAGGATGACGTTCAAGTATATTCTCGATTTGTGAAGGATATACATTATAACCACTGGTGATTATCATACGTTTGATTCTCTGTTTGAAATAGTTGAAACCTTCTTCATCCATAGTACCCATATCTCCTGTATGGAGCCATACGTGACGATCTTCATGCAGACGAAGAGTCTGTGCGTTCTCCTCTGGGTGATTTATGTACCCCAGCATCAGGGAAGGTCCGGTCAGACATATTTCGCCTTCTGTCCCATAAGGCACTTCATCATTCGTTCCCACAGCGCAAATCTTGAAATACGTATCAG
>JAGHUZ010000169.1 GCA_018064575.1 Candidatus Minthomonas equi | reverse complement strand
GGCTGACCAGAGCATTTCGATAAATAATCTGCATAAGGAAGTTGACTCCATCCTGATTTATACCCCTATCTTCGAAAAATACGGCTATTCGCTTGAAGAATATACGTCGAGCGTCAATTCATATCTCCAGCGACCTGATAAATTCACGAAAGTATTCACCGAGGTTAAGCAACGGCTGGAAAGGAGATTGAAAGAATTGGATGATTCACTTGCCTTGATAAACAGACTCTCCACGAAATGGGCACTTCTCGATTCCGTCCATACCCTGGGCACAGACAAGGAACTTACTACCCCGATGTACAGGATACTTGATATGATGTTTTTCCAGAAAGACACATCTCTTCTGGAAAATTATCCTATGCCCGATTCGAGTGTTCTTGAATCTTACAGACTGAACGTCTTCGAGCTCTACGACGGGAATCCCTTCTCGACCGAGGTTCCACCGGGACGTTGTATGGCTCTTCTGCCGGACACACTCTCTACTGCCAAAGCGGATTCCACGATTTCCTCCGGCAATGCAGGAAAAGACGATACCACTCACACGGAACCGGTAAGCAGGAAAACTAACGGATTACAGAAAATCAAGAAAAATTAAACGGCTATGTCCACGTTTCTCTGGCAAAACATCATATTCGGTCCCATTCATAGCAGACGCCTGGGTTCATCTTTGGGAATAAATCTGTTGCCGGTTTCCGGCAAAGTATGTAATTTCGACTGCATCTATTGCGAATGCGGATGGAACAGAGACGGCAGGACTACCGAAGCCCTCCCCACTTTCGAAGAGATATCCACGGAGATGAAGACAAAGTTCGACCGGCTTGTCTCTGAGGGGACACGCATCGACACCATCACGTTTTCCGGGAACGGAGAGCCCACTCTTCATCCAGATTTCCCATCCATCATAGATTTGACATTGGAACTTAGGGACCGCTTCTTCCCTCAAGCGCTTATCTCGGTTCTGTCCAATGCGACCACCGCACACAAAAAAGAAATTCGGGACGCTCTCCTGAAAATTGACAATCCCATTATGAAACTTGACGGAGGAAGCGACCGTCTTGTCCGCCTCCTTAACAGACCTCAAGTCAGTTATTCCAAAGAAAAAATCTTGAGCGCTCTCAAAGCATTCAATGGAAATTTCATTCTTCAGACTATGTTCCTGAGAGGGGAAAATGACGGAAGTGTCATAGACTCCACCGAATTCGGAAACGTCGAAAGCTGGATGGAGTGTGTACGCGAGTTACACCCCAGACAAGTGATGATATACACCATAGACAGAGATACCCCTGCGAAATCACTGAAGAAAATTCCGGTCATTGAAATGGAAACCATAGCCGGAAGACTCCGTAACGAAGGCTTTTCCGTTCAGGTCTGCGGGTGAAAATTTGCCGGAAATTAGAAATATTATTACTTTTGGACGTCGTTAGAATCGTTCTCCTATGAAAAGATTACTCATAATAACTTTATCGTCAATTCTCTCCCTTGCTGCCTTGAACGCGCAGCCCAGATCTCTCGGTGGCCGTTTCGGTTATGGTTCACAGGAATTGTCATACCAGCATTACGTTCGTGACCAGTTCATTCAGTTTGATTTTGGAACAGCCAATTTCAAGAACATCCAGCTCCACGCCACGTATAACTGGATAATCGCAAATCCGGCCTGGACGACCAAGGGTAATTGGTATCTTTACGGAGGAGCCGGAATCGGAGGAGGATATTCCAATAACAAAGACCAGAATCCGTACGGATTCATAGGGATAGCAGGACGTTTGGGCTTGGAATACCAATTCGAGTTTCCATTATCCCTGTCGATTGATTTCCGTCCCCTCATAGGACCCAAACTCGGAGATGGCGGCGGACTTTATGACAAATGGCCCTATATATTTCTCCCCTGCCTCGGTGTCAAATATCTGTTTTGATTTTCGCGTATGCTGAGATTTCTGATATTGGCTTTGATGCAGTGTCTCTGCACTGCTTTCGGGCAGCTTCTTCTGAAAGTGGCTATGAACAGGACTCCCGATTTTTCGTGGAGTAAAGATTACTTCCACACCCTATTCACCAATATTCCATTCATTTTCAGCGGAGTTCTGGTCCTTTCGGGAGTCATTCTATGGATGCATATTCTCAAGCATTTTCCCTTTTCCTTAGCCTACCCCGTATCCAGTTTCAGTTATGTAATAGGAATGATAATGGGTTCCCTGCTTCTGCACGAGAATATTCCCTATACCAGATGGATAGGTTTGGCTTTGATTCTGATAGGGATTTTCGTTCTTACCAGAAAATAGCATAAAAACAAAAACCCTCACAGTTCGGTGCATCATCTCAATGATGCACCGAACTGTTTTTCAAACGAGTCGAGAAGGCGTTTTACAGACCTTTCCACCATTTCATCGGTAAGAGTCTTGTCATCGTCACGCAGAACGAAACTTATAGCATATTGCTTCTTTCCTGACGGAATCTTGGGACCGCGGTAAACATCGAAGAGAGTGACATCCCTGAGCAGTTTGCGTTCTGCAGCATAGGCTTCTTTCCTTATCTGGGCATAAGTCACACTTTCGTCAAGCAGAAGAGCGAGATCCCTGCGCACTTCAGGGAATTTCGGCATCTCACGATAAAGAACCTTATGCCTTGAATACTGCTTCAATAGCAAATTCCATCTTATTTCAGCAGCGAAAACGGGAACTTTGATATCGAATTGTTTCAATCTCGCAGGAGCGACAGTCCCCATTCTGACCAGCACCTTATCCCCGATTTTATATTCCAAACCCTCACTGAAAAGGTCTGCCGGTGCGGCTGCACATTCCAAATTATAAATATCTATGCCGAAACGTTTCAGAAGCATCTCAAGATATCCCTTAAGCGCGAAATAATTACCGGTGCCCGTATTGTTTCTCCAGTATTGTGTCCCCTTGCCGCAGATAAACATCGCCAGATGCATCTCTTCTCTGTAACATCTGAGGTCCTGACTGGGATTTTCCACGTCCGGAATGGGATTATACGAATATACATTCCCCATTTCGAAAAGTTTCATATCACCGGCCTGACGGTTCAAGTTATATGAAACCGCCTCAAGCCCGCTGAACAGAAGAGACTGCCTCATAGCATTCAAGTCCGAACTCAGAGGATTCAGAATCATCACGAGATTTTCCTTGGGATAAGTCTTGAGCTGGTTATAATAATCCGCACAAGTAAGGGAATTGCTCATACACTCCATAAAACCGTTGTCACACAGAAGGTCGCAGGCACGCTTGCGAATGACCTCAGGGTCGGGAGACGGTGAAGATGTAACTGAGGATGTAACACGTTCAGGAAGTTCGACATTATTGTATCCATATATGCGAAGAACCTCTTCCACCACGTCACATTCGCGATATACGTCCACCATCCACGACGGAGCCAGAACTGTCGCAGTATTCTCTGTCTCAGACACGAACTCATAATTCAAATCAAGCAGAATCTCCCTGATGGCAGCGGCACCGATTTTCTTCCCTATGAGAGCCTCCATCCTGGCATAATCCAGTGAAATTTCCTTCCTCGAAATCTCTTCGGGATAAAATTCCTGAACCTTCCCCACTACCTCAGCTCCGGCAAGTTCCTCAAGTAGAAGAACAGCCCTGCGGGCGGCATACGGGATTATCAGAGGATCACATCCACGTTCATATCGGAACGAGGCATCAGTCTTGAGCGTATGGCGTTTTGAGGTCTTCCGTACGGTGGTAGGATTAAAATAAGCCACCTCCAGAAAAACAGAAGTGGTACTTTCGCTTATTCCGGAATCAAGTCCTCCGAATACGCCGGCGATACACATAGGTTCCTGAGCATTGCAAATCATCAGGTCCTTGTCGGAAAGAGTTCTTTCCACGCCGTCGAGGGTTACGAATTTCTCACCTTCTGAAGCTCTTCGTACTACGATTTTACGTCCCTTCACCTTATCCAGGTCAAAAGCGTGCAGTGGCTGTCCCAGTTCCATCAGGATAAAATTGGTAATGTCCACCACGTTATTTATAGGTCTCAAGCCTACGGCAGTGAGTTTCTTCTTCAGCCAATCGGGGGATTCGGCGATTTTTACGTTTTTCAATGTGATGCCCATATGCCTCGGAGCCAATTGAGGGTCATCCACCTGGACGGGAACAGCTTCACCGGCACCTTCCCTGAATGCCGACACATCGGGATACCTTAATTCCCCACCCAGCTTATTATACTTCAAATAAGCGCTGAAGTCACGTGCGACCCCGATATGCGATGCACCGTCCACCCTGTTCGGAGTCAGACCGATGGTGTATATGGTATCACCTTTCAGATTCAGGAACTCCCTGGCAGGGATGCCGACTGCGGTATCTTCGGGAAGAACCATAATTCCTTCGTGGGAAGTACCGATTCCCAGTTCATCCTCGGCGCAAATCATTCCGAGAGACTCCTCGCCGCGAATCTTGCCTTTTTTGATTTTAAAACCGACCCCATCAGGAGTAGGAAGCTGTGCTCCGACAGTAGCCAGAAGCACTTTCTGTCCGGCCGCCACATTCGGAGCGCCACAAACCACCTGAAACGGTTCAGCACCAACAGTCACTTTGGTAATATGAAGATGGTCTGAATTCGGATGGTCATAACATTCCAGAACTTCGGCGGTAAAAACGCCCTCAAGGCCTCCCGGTATATCTTCTACTGTGGAAACTTCTTCAACTTCAAGTCCTATGAAAGTCAGAACCTCCGCCACCTTGGCCGGTTCCATTTCAAAATCCACGTATTCTTTGAGCCAGTTATACGATATATTCATAATGATAAATATTAGTCAAACAATGAGTCAATGAATGATTTCTTGTCAAAAATCTGAAGATCCTCGATTCTCTCACCTACTCCGATAAACTTGACGGGAATCTTGAACTGGTCGGCGATTCCCAGGACGACTCCTCCCTTCGCCGTACCGTCAAGTTTGGTCACCGCCAGAGATGTCACGTCCGTGGCCCTGGTAAACTCCCTGGCCTGATGAAAAGCATTCTGTCCGGTAGAACCGTCAAGCACCAGAAGAACCTCGTGGGGTGCATCAGGAATCACCTTCCGCATAACATTTCTGATTTTTGTCAGCTCATTCATCAGATTAATCTTGTTATGCAGCCTTCCGGCAGTATCTATCAGCACGATATCAGCATTCCGTGCGACAGCGGATTTTACGGTGTCGAATGCCACGGAGGCAGGGTCAGCACCCATTTCCTGCTTGACGACAGGCACTCCGGCTCTCTCGCTCCAGATTACAAGCTGGTCAACGGCAGCGGCACGGAAAGTATCGGCAGCACCGATAACGACACTCTTGCCGGAGGCCTTCAGTCTCGCGGCAAGTTTTCCTATGGTAGTAGTCTTCCCCACTCCG
>JAGHUZ010000281.1 GCA_018064575.1 Candidatus Minthomonas equi | reverse complement strand
GCGCTGCAGGATGTATAAAGAAAGTAGTTTTTCGGTGTCTTCCGTGTTCTGGGCGGAGGTGGTTATTTTTATAATGTCGGCACCGAGGGAGACTCCGTTTTCGAAATATGATATCAGTTCATTCAGGGCCGGTGTTTTCTGAAAATTCTGGTAAGAAAGGATTTTCTGCACCTTATGACCCTCAAGTTCCTGAAGGATATGTTGTATGTCAGTATTGGACTGTATGCCGTCAATGTCGATGTATGATGCGCCTGACAGGACGGCGGGGAAATACAAGTCGCTGCTCCTGCGGCGGCAGGTCGCTATCAGGGGAACTTTCGAATCGCAGAACAAACGCTGGTTTTCCTCTTCATTCAGGCCACATAGATCCAGACGGATTTCGACCACCAGGTCAGGATATGTGTGCAGATATCTCTCGCAGCGCCGCAATGCGTGCCGGCAGGCATCATATCCGAAATCACATATCGTTATGCAAATCATAATCTGATGTCCTCCAATCTTATTTTCCTGACGCTCACATCCCCTATGTCGCGGATGAATACGAAATCCAGACTGTCTCCGTTCCGTTTTTTATCATTGCGCAGCGCATCCTGAAGCATTTCCATTCCGAAGGCAGGCTTCGTGACAAGGCCGCAGGAGGCAAAATCCTTTTCTATGCGTCCTGCTGTTCCAGAACTGGCTATCCCCATTTTTTCCGATAGCCTCGCAGCGATAACGATGCCCATAGAAACGGCTTCTCCGTGGGAAATATCCACATTTTCTGCCGCTGCGCAGCGTTCGATGGCGTGTCCGAAACTGTGCCCCAGGTTCAGTTTCTTCCGCTCGCCGCCGTCTCGGAAATCATTTTCCACTATCTGCGATTTTATTCCTGCCGCCATTGAGATGTATTGTACCCAACTTATTCCGGAAATGTTTTCTGAGTGTCCGAACTCTGTTACCGCTTCGGAATAGGCGGCACGATTCCCTATGATGAAAGTTTTTAGAAGTTCCGATATGCCATTGCGAAGTTCCCTGACAGGCAAGGTTTCCAGGAAAGCGGTATTAATCCGGACAAATTCCGGCAGACAGAAAGTCCCTATAATATTCTTGAAACCGTTATGGTTCACTCCGTTCTTACCCCCTATGGATGCATCTACC
>JAGHUZ010000088.1 GCA_018064575.1 Candidatus Minthomonas equi | reverse complement strand
CACTTTCCGATTTGCTGCAGTACAAGAAGGCTTCTTCTTATTGGGATAATTATTATTAAACGGCTTCATTGAAGATATTTTTTGAGAATCTGTAATCTGCTTTTGAAAATTTATATATATTTGCAGTGTCAATCGGGGTCAGTCTTCAACTGCTCCAGTCAATTACTCCACATAACTACAGATGAATAAAGAAGAATTGCAGGCCAAGAGTCCCGAGGACTTACGGGCCATCGCTAGAGAGATGGGGATTAAAAAACCTGAATCCATTAAAACAGAAACATTGATTTATGATATTTTGGACCTTCAGGCCAATATGCCTGCGGCTGATATGCCTATTAAGCGGAAAGCCAAGACAGGGAAGCGTCCGAGGATAAAGGCGGAGAAAATAGAGCAGGATGTATCCGTTCAGATTTCTGCTGCCGGAGATGCATCGGCCGAAGCCCAACCGGCTGTAGAGGTGATGCCTGAGACTGAGCGTCCTGATGCAGAAAATCCGGTGAAGACACCGGCTAAAACGAAGAGAAACAGCAGAAGGACATCTGCTGCCAAAAAGGAAGTGACTGCAGCAAAGGACGCGAATGCCACGGAAGAAGTGACTCAAAAGGACGGGGAGGGTACTCCGGAATCGAAGCTTGTTCCGGACAAAAATTCAGAACCGCTTGAAAGTATTATGCCTGTTCCTTCTGATAATGTCAAATCTGATGAAACGGTACCTCCACTCGCCAAGAAACGTCGCGAAAGGAGAAAGAAGCAGACCAAGGAGGAAAATCCTGTTCAGGAACCCGTTTCAGATTCCACTGCCACTGACTCTGCCACTGAAGTTTCTGTGACCACTGCAGCTCCTTCCGGCGAGCAGCAGCACACTGACCGCAAGCACGAACGGCAGGTGGCACCTCAGCCCAAAATAGAGTTCGAGGGTATAGTGGAAGCCAATGGTGTGCTGGAGATAATGCCGGACGGATACGGATTCCTGCGCTCATCCGATTACAACTATCTGAATTCGCCGGACGACGTATATGTTTCCCAGAACCAAATCAAAATGTTCGCATTGAAGACAGGTGACACTGTTTTCGGAGAAATAAGACCGCCCAAAGAAGGTGACAAGTATTTTCCTTTGATGAAAATCAACAACATTAACGGCAGGACTCCCGAATTTATCCGTGACCGTGTTCCGTTTGATTTTCTAACACCGCTTTTCCCGCAGGAGAAGTTCGACATTACGGGAAATGGGAACAATAATCTTTCCACCCGCGTCGTGGATATGTTTACTCCTATAGGGAAAGGTCAGAGGGGATTGATAGTAGCTCAGCCGAAAACAGGTAAGACGATGCTCCTGAAAGCCATTGCTAATGCCATAGCTGACAATCATCCCGAAGTTTATATGATAGTCCTGCTCATTGACGAACGTCCCGAAGAGGTTACGGATATGGCCAGGAGCGTGAAGGCGGAAGTGATAGCCTCCACATTCGATGAACCGGCCGAACGTCACGTGAAAGTGGCCAGCATAGTTCTTGAAAAAGCCAAGAGGCTGGTGGAATGCGGACACGACGTCGTAATACTTCTGGACTCCATCACCCGTCTGGCCAGAGCCTTCAATACCGTTCAGCCGGCATCGGGTAAGGTTCTTTCCGGTGGTGTCGATGCCAATGCCCTCCATAAACCGAAACGTTTCTTCGGCGCGGCCAGGAAAATTGAAAACGGTGGTTCGCTTACCATTCTGGCTACTGCTCTTACAGAGACAGGTTCCAAGATGGACGAGGTCATCTTCGAAGAGTTCAAGGGGACTGGCAATATGGAACTTCAGTTAGACAGGAAACTGGCCAACAAACGTATCTTCCCCGCAGTAGACGTCACACTCTCCAGTACGAGAAGGGATGATTTGCTATTGCCGAAGGATACCTTGAACCGCCTTTGGGTATTGCGCAATTATCTCTCCGATATGAATAGCGTGGAGGCGATGGAATTTATGAAGAAACGTCTGGAACGTACCGAAAGTAATGAGGAATTCCTGGTTTCGATGAATGGTGACGACCTTCAGTAGACTCTATTTTCTGTTATAACGGTCCAGCAGTTCGCCTGCGGCCGCAAATGAATCCAAATGCCCGTCGAGATCACTCTGTTCGTAGTCGGGCAGGATGTTTTCTATGGCAGAATCTTCGTAGAACTGTTGTCTCAAGGCTTCATTGATGCTTTCATACATCCAATAACGGGCCTGTTCGCGTCGTTTGCGGATATAATAGCCATTCTGTTTTACGAGTTTGAAGTATTCGGTAATCTTGTCATATACTTCCTGCAGTCCCGTATGTTCGATGGCAGAAGCCGTGAGGGCTGTAGGTGTCCAGCCGGATTCGGTGGGAGGAAACAGGTGGAGGGCATTGGAATAGACCGCTTTGGTCAGAGTGGCCTTTTCTATGTTATTGCCATCGGCTTTGTTTATGGTAATCAAGTCGGACATTTCCATAATGCCGCGCTTGATTCCCTGCAGTTCATCTCCCGCCCCCGAAATCATCAGGAGGAGGAAGAAGTCGCTCATAGAGTGAACTGCCGTTTCGGACTGTCCGACACCGACGGTTTCGATGAATATTACATCGTATCCGGCTGTTTCGCAGAGTAATATAGATTCTCTGGTCTTTCGGGCCACGCCACCCAGAGAACCTGCACTCGGACTGGGGCGTATGAATGCTTTAGGGTCACTGCATAGCGTCTCCATCCGTGTCTTG
>JAGHUZ010000167.1 GCA_018064575.1 Candidatus Minthomonas equi | reverse complement strand
TCGGCACGCATCAGAAGTTCCAACGCTTCCTATGATTCATTCGCTATACTGTACCGCACGAATGCCCAGTCCCGCGCAGTGGAGGAAGCTCTGAGAAAAAGAAATCTTCCATACCGCATTTTCGCAGGTCATTCATTCTATGAAAGACAGGAAATCAAGGACGTGATGGCCTATTTGCGCATTATGACGAATCACAATGATGACGAATCCCTGAAGAGAATCATCAATTTTCCGCCCCGCGGAATAGGAGACACTACCCTGGGACGCCTTTATCAGGCGGCAAGGGAATGGCAAATTTCAATTTGGGACACGATACATAGAGATGAACTTTCACAGTTCGGAATCAAAGACGCCACCCTCAGGAAACTGCGTTCATTCTGCGATATGCTGACATCAATAGAGCGGGAGACCGCCGGAAAAGATGCCTATTCAACTTCCATTGATTTGATTAACTCTTCCGGTGTCATCCAGTCCCTCCGCGCAGATACCTCCATAGAAGGACAGGGCCGTGTGGCCAACGTGGAAGAACTTCTCAACAGCATTTATGAATTCGTGGAAGAGCAGACGCGTCTGGCGGAAGAATCAGGCGCGGAAAATCCGGTCATAACATTGACTGACTATCTCGAAAACGTCGCCCTTATGACAGACTACGAAGCCGCAGAAAAAAAAGATGACAGAAACAGGATATCCCTGATGACCGTTCACAGTTCGAAAGGACTGGAGTTTCCATACGTTTATATCATAGGAATGGAAGAAAAAATGTTTCCCTCCACGATGTGTATGGACTCGGAAAAGGATATCGAGGAGGAAAGACGCTTGTTTTACGTAGCCTTGACACGTGCCGAAAAAGCTGTTTCAGTATCTTTCGCCCGCTCCAGAATGAAATGGGGTGAAAGAGTCACCAACCCGCCAAGCCGTTTTCTGTATGAAATCGACCAGCGATACCTGAGTCAGTCCATCAAGTCCGCAGCCAATTACGGGAATTCGGTCGATGACGATGACTTTCGTCCTGTACACAATCACACATCCTTCATACCGATGGCACAACGCTCTGCGAAGAAGGGCAGCGACAACACTTCCGGAAAACCTATGCCACTTCCCTCTTTTTCGAATCCAGTCCATAAGGCGAGTGCCGGATTCAGCCCTGACGCCCCGTCAAAACTGGCGGTAGGACAACGCATAGAGCACGAACGTTTCGGATACGGCAAAGCCATTTCCAAGGAAGGAAGCGGGCCTATGATGAAAGTGGTGGTGGACTTCGAACTCGGTGGAAACAAAACGCTTCTGGTCAAATATGCCAAAATACGGATTGTATCCTTCTAAGAAACTGTTTTTTTGGCCAAAAATTGCTACCTTTGCCGGATTAAGAAATTTTTTCAGTAAAACTATAATAACAAATGACCGATTACATCAAAATCAAAAGAGGACTTGACGTTCCCATAAACGGCTGTCCTGAAACACGTGTGATACGTGATGTAGTCTCTCATTCCATCGAAATCAAACAAACTGACTTCAGAAATCTCGTTCCCAAACTTCTCGTAAGGGAAGGTGACCGGGTTTTGGCCGGCACTCCGGTGTTTGCCGACAAGATGCGTCCTGAAATCAAGTTCGCATCCCCCGTCAGCGGCACCGTGGCAGCCATCGTCCGCGGTGACAAGAGAAAACTTCTGGCAGTCAGAGTCGATGCAGATGCAGAGAGACAGAGCAAGACAGTCAATGTACCCAAGCTGAATTCACTCAAGCGCGAGCAGATTATCGAGCTGATGTTGGAAAACGGCCTCTGGCCATTCATCCAGCAGCGTCCTTATGGAATCATAGCCAACCCGGCCGACACTCCGACAGGAATATTCATTTCAGGATTCAACACAAATCCGCTGGCCGCCGATTATGATTATTCACTCAAGGATGACTTCGATGCCATTCAGACAGGAGTCGATGTACTTTACAAACTCTTGCCGGAAGGCATCCATTTCAGTTTGAATACTTCGAATCACGCAAGTTCACCATTTCATAAGCTGGAACGGGTTAAATTCCACGTTTTCGACGGTCCCCATCCTGCCGGCAACGTAGGTGTACAGATACACCACATTGCACCGGTCAACAAAGGCGAGGTCGTATGGTGTGTGGAGCTGGCGCTTCTGGCCGTAATCGGACGTTTCTTCACCACAGGCATCTATAATGCTTCACGATTTGTTGCCGTAGGCGGCCCCTGCGCGGCACAGAAGGGATATATCAAATGTCTCCCAGGTGTGATGATGAAGGATCTCGCCGACCTGGCAGGTTCCGATGGAGTCACGGCGCACGAAGGGCAGGAGGGACGCTACATCAGCGGCAGTGTCCTGACAGGAACCAATGGGGGAGGCGAAGGCAGCCGCGGAATTTTCGACACCCAGATAACCC
>JAGHUZ010000230.1 GCA_018064575.1 Candidatus Minthomonas equi | reverse complement strand
CAAAGGTCTGGGCCTGGAAGGAAGGGAGAGTGAGGCTATTGAAGAAATATGTCGATATGCTGTATATCATCTTTCCGTTCGAGATACCATATTTCGAAAAGAAGGGAGTAGTTGCCCGTTATTTTGGTAATCCACTCATTGACAGAATAGAAAATGATGTACGTCTCAAAGGTAGCAGAGAAGACTTCCTTAAGCGCCATTCACTTGAAGAATCCACATTTGTCGCCTTGCTGCCTGGAAGCAGGAAAATGGAAATTGATTTTCTGCTTCCCAGAATGAAGGGAATGGTGAAAGTTCTGAATGATAGGTATCCCGGACGTTATCATTTCCTTCTGGCAGCCGCTCCATCCGTCGATATCTCCAAATACGGAACCTGTGACGGTGTTACTATAATTCAGAACGACACATATTCCGTTCTGCGTCACAGTGCCGCCGCTGTGATATCTTCTGGAACAGCCTCTCTGGAGGCGGCTTTGACGGGTACACCGCAGGTGGTGTGTTATGGCGGAAGTCCGATTTCGGTGTGGATAGCCAGAAAAGTCATCAGGATAGACACCATTTCTCTTGCTCATATGATTTTGGGAAGGCATATTTTTAAGGAGTGGATTCAGAATGAATGTTCTCCGGAAGCACTTGCGGACGAAGTGGTGAGACTCAGTTCGGATGAAAAGGTGATATGCGGAATGAAGGCCGATTATGCCCGGATGAGGACTTTGATGGGTGAAACCGGAGCGTCTTTCAGAGTGGGAGCGGATATGTATGATTATTTGAAGCAGATGATATGAAACTTTTCAAGTATCAGGGAGCCGGAAATGATTTTATCATTTTGAACGGGGCTGAATGTGATTTTGATTTGTCTCCGGAATCCATCAGCCGGATATGTAACCGGCGTTTCGGGGTCGGAGCAGATGGGCTGATAGTCTTTGGCCCCAGCAGCCAGTATGATTTTTCAATGAAGTTTTTCAATTCAGACGGTTCATCCGGAATGATGTGCGGGAATGGTGGGCGTTGTATCATTTCGTTCGCTTCATCTGTCGGAATTGTCCCGAAAAGCGGTGACGGGAGATATGTGTTCGAAGCACCCGACGGACTTCATTCTGGAATGGTTCTTTCAAGGGATGGAAAATCTGCAGTGGTTCGTCTGAAAATGAATGATGTCCATTTGGTGGAACCGTTCTGGGAGGGTCTTTATATGAATACCGGTTGTCCTCATCTGGTACTTTCCCGCATTTCCGGCATAGAGGCGATGGATGTGGCTTCTGAAGGCCCTCGATGGCGTCACGATCCGGCTTTCTCTCCGATGGGAACCAATGTGGACTGGATGGAAATCCAGGGGAATCGTCTTCGTGTGAGAACCTTTGAAAAAGGTGTTGAAGGTGAAACTCTTTCGTGCGGGACTGGAGTTATAGCCGCTGCCATTTCCTCCTATATCCGATTCGGAGTGGATTCTCCTGTTTTTTCACATTCGGAAGACGGACTGCTCAAATGCCGGATAAGGACGACTTTTCATAATCTTGAAGTCGAATTCCGCCCTTCATCCAAAGCTCCATATACCGATATCTGGCTTACCGGAGATGCTGTGGAGGTATTTCGAGCGGAAATTTGAAACTTATTTGATTTTTCTGTGTCGGAGTTTCAAAACTCCTATAAAAGCCTCCCCGAAAATACCTCCGCTCATTTTGGACACACCAAGTATCCTGTCTGTGAAAATGATAGGAACTTCCTTGATTTTGAACCCGTGTCGGTAAGCATTGTATTTCATCTCTATCTGGAAACCATAGCCCTTCATCTGTATGGAGTCGAGGTCAATGGTTTTCAGGACTTTGGAAGTATAGCACACGAAGCCGGCGGTGGAATCGAAAATTTTCATTCCGGTGGCCGCACGAACGTAGAAAG
>JAGHUZ010000096.1 GCA_018064575.1 Candidatus Minthomonas equi | reverse complement strand
CCCACAATGATAAGCGTTTTGGAAGACGTCTTCCGTGCCCAACTGGAAAGAATGTACGGTTCGGCTGAGAATTTCGACATAATTGTCAACATAGACAAGGGAGACTTCGAAATCTGGTGGAAAAGAGAAGTCGTGGAAGAAGTCGAAGACAGTGTCACCCAGATTTCTCTGAAAGATGTTCAGAAAATCGACCCGGATTATGAAGTCGGCGAGGAATACAGCGAACGTGTTTCTCTGGAAAGTTTCGGAAGACGCGGGATTCTCAACATCAGACAGAATCTCTCCGGAAGAATAATGGACCTCGAAAAAGCCAACTTGTACAACAAATACAAAAATCGTGTCGGAGAAATTTTCGTAGGTGACGTTTATCAGGTATGGAAAAAAGAAGTCCTGATTATGGACGAAGACGGGAATGAACTCATTCTCCCCAAGTCGGAACAGATTCCATCTGATTTTTTCCGCAAGGGAGAAAACACCCGTGCCGTCATTCAGAGCGTCGAAATGAAGAACAACTCTCCGGTCATCACTCTTTCACGTATATCACCTATGTTTCTTGAAAGACTTTTCGAACAGGAAGTACCGGAGATTTTCGACGGACTGATAACCATCAAGAAAGTGGTCCGCATCCCCGGAGAAAGGGCGAAAGTGGCTGTCGAGTCCTATGATGAGAGGGTTGACCCCGTAGGAGCCTGCGTAGGAGTCAAAGGTTCGAGAATACACGGCATCGTACGTGAACTGAGGAATGAAAACATCGATATCATCAACTGGACATCCAATCTCCAACTTCTCATTCAGCGCGCATTGAGTCCTGCCAAGATTTCTTCCATAAAAATAAATGAAGAGGACAAGAGAATCAGCGTCTATCTTAAACCGGAAGAGGTTTCTCTGGCCATCGGAAAGGGCGGATGCAACATCAAGCTCGCCAGCCTTCTGGCCGGATATGAAATCGATGTATTCCGTGAAATTGACGACGATGAAGAAGATGTTATGCTCGAAGAATTCACCGATGAAATAGAGGAATGGATGATTGATTCCCTCAAGAGTATCGGTTGTGATACCGCCAAGAGTGTCCTGGCCCTTCCCATCAGCGAAATTGTAAAACGCTCCGAACTCGAAGAGGCCGACGCTCAATATGTCAAGAAAGTGCTCAAGGCGGAATTTGACGAAGATTAACCATAAATCATTATCAGAAACAAAAACATAGGGAGAGTAAATAATGACGGGAAATGACAGTGTCAGAATAAGTAAGGTCATCAAGGAATTCAATATTGGAATGAATACCCTGGTGGATTTCCTCAAGAAAAAGGGATTTGATGTGGAATCCAATCCTAACACCAAGATAGATGGTGCACAATATGAACTGGTAGCCAAGGAATTCCGTAAGGAACAGATGATTAAGGAACAGTCCAGTAAAATCGCCATCAAATTCAAGGAAATAACGGAAAAGGAACATTCCCCACTTACTGAAGATGAGCAGCACGAACAGGAACTGCTCATCAAATCCACAGCCATTTCCTCAGAACCGGCACCCACTCCCGTCCTGACACAGGAACCCATACAGGAATCCGAAGACATTCCACAGAAAAAAGAAGTGGAAGAAACCGTTTCCATAACGCCTGTCCCGGAAAAGGACGATTCGAAAGAATCCGAAACAGAAACACACGTGGAACCTTCTGCAGAAGAGTCCAAGCCTGCCACAGAGCCTGAGCAGAAACAGGAACCGACACCTGCGCCTGCTTACGTGCCGGCGGAGACTGAAATTAAGGTATTGGGACACATAAATCTGAATGAGGTCAATAAACCTGTAAAACCTGTAAAAGAAGAAGTTCAGCCTGTCGAAGATATTGCGAAGCAGAACGAAAAAGAGGAAATCGAACACATCGAAACGAAGGTTGAGAAACTTGAGGGCATTAAAAAAGTCGGGACAGTCGATTTGTCCAAATTCGACAAAAAGCCATCGCCTGCTGACCATAAAGTCAAACGCGAACGTATCAAAAAGAGCGGGCGAGAAAAAGTCGATATCACCAAGGGAGGTATCGACAAGCCGCGTCACCAGCAGCAGAACAGCCAGAACGGTATTCAGGGAGGGAAGACAAATCAGCAGAACAACCGTAACAATCAGGGCGGTGGCAAGAAAAACCGCAATAAAGATCGCTTCAAGCCTATCCATACCGAAATCGATGAGGATCAGATACAAAAGCAGATTAAGGAGACCTATGCCAGGATGACGGAAGGCAAGGGAAAGACCAAGACTTCGAAACACAAGCGAGACAAGAGGGAGCTCTATCAGGAGCGTCTTGCAGAAGAGCAGGAAATAGAGCAGATGGAGAGCAACATCTTGAAAGTAACCGAATTCGTTACCGCTAACGAACTTGCCACTATGATGAGTACCCCGGTTACCAAGGTCATAGAAGCCTGTATGAATCTCGGTCTTATGGTTTCCATCAACCAGCGTCTGGACGCCGAGGCACTGGTTCTCGTGGCCGAAGAATTCGGATATAAAATAGAATTCACCACTGCGGATGAACAGGAGGCCATAGAAGAAGATATCGATTCCGAAAAAGATCTCGTTCCCAGACCCCCCATCATCACCGTAATGGGACACGTTGACCACGGAAAGACATCTCTGCTGGACTACATCAGAAAATCGAACGTAATCGCCGGTGAAGCCGGTGGCATCACCCAGCATATAGGTGCATACAATGTCAAACTGCCTGATGGACGCCATATCACCTTCCTGGACACCCCGGGTCACGAAGCATTCACTGCTATGCGTGCGCGCGGAGCCAAGATTACCGACCTCGTCATCATCGTAGTGGCGGCAGATGATGCCATAATGCCACAGACACTCGAAGCCATAGCCCACTCACAGGCTGCAGGTGTACCGATGATATTCGCCATCAATAAAATCGATAAACCAGGTGCCCATCCCGACAAGATTCGCGAGCAGTTGGCCAATATGAACATCCTCGTGGAAGAGTGGGGAGGCAAATATCAATGTCAGGAGATTTCCGCCAAGCAGGGTCTTAACATCGACAAACTGCTTGAAAAAGTACTTCTGGAAGCCGATATGCTTGACCTTAAAGCCAATCCGGACAGAAGGGCCAAGGGAAGCGTCATCGAATCATCCCTCGACAAAGGTCGTGGTTATCTTGCGACTATTCTGGTTCAGAACGGCACTCTCCACGTGGGAGACATAATGTTGAGCGGATGTTTCTATGGAAAGGTCAAGGCTATGTTTAACGAACGTGGACAGAAAGTCACAGAAGCCGGTCCCTCCACTCCTGTATCGGTATTGGGGTTGAATGGTGCTCCCACTGCCGGTGAAGCATTCAATGTATTCGAAGATGAACGTGAAGCCAAAGATCTGGCCAACAAACGCGACCAGCTTCTCAGAATCCAGGGGCTCAAAACACAGAAGCACATCACACTCGAAGAAATAGGACGCCGCATAGCCATTGGCAATTTCAAAGAACTCAGCATCATTGTCAAGGGAGATGTGGACGGTTCCGTGGAAGCCCTCTCCGATTCACTCATAAAACTTTCGACCGAAGAGGTACACGTGGATGTCATACATAAGGCAGTCGGTGCCATTTCGGAATCTGACGTACTTCTGGCAGCTGCTTCCAATGCCATCATCATAGGATTCCAGGTCCGTCCTTCGGCAGGTGCCAGAAAACTTGCGGAGAAAGAGGAAATCGAAATAAGACAATATTCCATTATCTACGATGCCATCAACGAAATCAAGAGCGGTATCGAAGGTATGCTTGCACCGGAAGAAAAAGAAGAAGTCACAGCCAACGCAGAAGTGCGTGAGACCTTCAGAATCTCCAAGGTCGGAACCATCGCCGGATGTATGGTCAAGGACGGGAAACTCACCAGAACCGCCAAAGTCCGCGTCACACGTGACGGCATCGTCATCCATACCGGCGTTCTCGGTTCACTCAAGAGATTCAAGGATGACGCCAAGGAAGTTCCTGCAGGAATGGACTGCGGCCTGAACATCGAAAGCTTCAATGACATCCAGATAGGAGACCTCATCGAAGCGTACCAGATAGTACAGATTAAACGCAAACTCTAAGAATCGACATAATACGCAATGTCACTTAACGTTTCCATAGACAGCAGAACGGTTATTTCCCCGTCAGAGACTGCTTTTTTCGCTCTGACGGGGAAATATCATAATGGACACGATTACATTCCGGAACTGTATTCCAGAGGTGTCAGGAACTTTACCGTAAGCGAATGGAGAGATGAATTCGAAAAAATGGACGATGCCATCTTCCATAGGACGGAAGATACACTCAAGGCTCTTCAGGAGGAGGCCGGCCGGCATAGGGAAGAACTTGCTCCGGACTGTGAAGTAGTGGCCATCACCGGCAGTAATGGCAAGACTGTAGTTAAAGAATGGATAGCCCAGATGCTGTCAGATGACCCAAACGTCTATCGCAGTCCACGCAGTTGGAACTCCCAGATAGTGGTTTCTCTGTCACTCCTCGAAATCAAGGAGAATTGCCACAAGGCAATAATAGAAGCGGGCATATCCCTTCCCGGAGAAATGGATGCCCTCGAGCGCATAATCCGCCCCACCGTGGGTATCTTCACCCATCTGGGTGACGCCCACTCGGATAATTTCGTTTCCATAGAAGAGAAATTGCGGGAGAAATGCATACTCTTCCGCAACTGCGGCACCGTCATCTGCCGTGAAGGGAAGACCGCCGAACTCATCCGCAGTTTCGTTCCTGATGCGGCCGCAGTGAAAACCTGGAGCATCAGGGAAGGCAGTTCGCGTGATTCCTTCATTCTCAACACTCCCTTCGTTCCCGAATTCGAACTCACCCTTCCCTTTAATGACGAAGCTTCAATAGAGAATACCCTCACAGCAGTCACCTACCTTCTTTATGGAGGGGTTTCACCTGAATCACTGCGTGATAAGGTAAGGCGACTCCAGCCTGTCGCTATGAGACTGGAGATAAAGGAAGGTATAAATCGTTGCACACTGATTAAGGACTACTATAATTCCGACCCCGATTCATTCGCCATTGCCCTCCAGCGATTGACTGCATTCAGTTCCGAAGTTGGAAAAGCTGTAATTCTGTCAGACTTCGTAGATTCGGTGGAAGATGAGACCACTTACGCCTCCATAGCGGAAAAAATAAAAAAGGCAGGCATTTCACTCTTCATCGGAATCGGTTCTAAACTAAGTGAATACAGCAGTCTGTTCTCGAAAATTCCGGAACACCGTTTCTATAAAGACACGAACAGTTTCTTACGCTCTGAAGAGAGGAATTCATTCAGGGGAATGGCACTTCTGCTCAAGGGAGCCAGAACTTTCCATTTCGAAAGTATTGCCACTTTCCTCCAGAAACATTCACACACTACCATACTTGAAGTCGATTTGGATGCTATGGCCTATAATCTAAACTGCTTCCGGGCCCTTCTTCCGAAAGAGACTATGACGGCAGTAATGGTAAAAGCCTTCACATACGGTACCGGCTCGGCCGAAGTGGCATCAATGCTTCAGTTCCAAGGTGTCAACTACCTGATGGTGGCATACAGTGACGAAGGGGTGGAACTCCGTTCCAAAGGAATCACCGTTCCGATAGGAGTGATGAATCCTGAACCGGAATCATTCGATGACATCATCGAATTCAATCTCGAACCGGAGATTTACTCTATGGATATGCTTACAGGTTTTGAAGAGGCATTGGTGCGCCACGGAGAAAAAAACTATCCTGTCCATATCAAACTGAACACCGGAATGAACCGTTCCGGACTTGACCGTAATGATATAGATGCCCTGACCACTTTCTACGACATTCCGCGCTGTTCGATAATCCGTTCGGTATTTTCTCATCTGGCCACGGCCGACGAGCCCCAGCAGGATGAATTCACCCGCAGACAACTGAACCTTTTCACCGAACTGACACAGCAGATTCAGTCTCATTTCAGCCATCATATCATCAGACACGTGCTCAACAGCGCTGGAATAGAACGCTTTACCGATTATGCCTTCGATATGGTCCGCTTAGGAATCGGGCTCCACGGAATAGGTTTCGGACTTCCTCTGAAGCCGGTGAGTTCTTTCAAGACACATATCATAGCCATACGTGACGTATATCCGGGAGATACAGTCGGATATGGCCGTCACGGAGTCATTACAGGACCATCTTCCATCGCCGTCATCCCAGTCGGATATGCCGACGGACTGAACAGGCATCTCGGATGCGGTATCGGTGAGATGTACGCGAAAGGACACAGAGTCCATACCATCGGCAATATCTGTATGGATGCCTGTATGCTCGATGTCACAGGCACAGGGCTGAAAGTAGGGGACGAAGTGGAAATTTTCGGTACCCACATTCCTGTCACCGAAGTTTCTGACAAACTGGGAACCATCCCCTACGAAGTTCTGACTTCGGTATCACAAAGAGTTCAACGAATATACTATAACGAATAACTACATAGAATGGGAAAAATAATTCTTACCGGTGACCGTCCTACAGGACGTCTTCATATCGGACACTACGTCGGCTCGCTGCGCCGCAGGGTAGAATTGCAGAACAGCGGTCAGTTCGAAAAAATATTCATAATGATAGCTGATGCCCAGGCTCTCACCGATAATGCGGACAATCCGGAAAAAGTACGTCAGAACATCATTGAAGTCGCTCTCGACTACCTGTCAGCAGGACTTGACCCCGAAAAATCCGTTCTATTTATACAGTCGCAAATCAGTGAGCTCACGGAACTCACATTCTTCTACAATAACCTTGTTACGGTTCAGCGACTTCAACGGAATCCCACCGTCAAGGCGGAAATCCAGATGAGAGGATTTTCAGACAATACAGACGGTTCCGAACCCAAGGCAGGCATCCCTGTCGGATTTTTCTGCTATCCTATCAGTCAGGCCGCTGACATTACTGCCTTCAAGGCCACCACAGTCCCCGTAGGGGAAGATCAGGAGCCGATGATAGAGCAGACAAGGGAAATAGTCCGCAAGTTCAATTCAGTATATGGTACTACACTGGTAGAGCCAGAAATAATGTTACCTGAGAATTCTGCCTGCCTTCGTCTCCCCGGAACCGACGGCAAGGCCAAGATGAGCAAATCTCTCGGAAACTGCATATATCTCTCCGACTCGGAAGAAGAAGTGAACGCCAAGGTCAGGGGGATGTTCACCGACCCTCTTCATCTTCAGGTTTCAGACCCTGGTCATATCGAGGGAAATACAGTATTCACCTACCTCGATGCATTCTGCCGTCCCGAACACTTCGGGATGTTCCGCGAATGCTTCGTAGGACGCAAGTCATCTTTCACCTTCAACTCTCTTGATGAAGTCAAGGCACAGTATCAGGCCGGTGGACTCGGTGACGTGATGATAAAGAACTTCCTGTCCCGTGTCCTGAACGACACCTTGGAACCTATCCGCCAGCGCAGACACGAACTTGAGAAAAACATTCCATACGTTTATGATATCCTGCGCCGCGGCTCCGAACAGGCACGTGCCGTAGCGGCCAGGACTCTGTCTGATGTAAAAAAAGCAATGAAAATCAATTACTTCGACGAAGGAGTCCTCAATCAACTTATAAAAGAACAGTCAGAAAAATACCAAGATAAATAACGAGTAACTTGACTTTATGGGAACGACAGCCATCATTTCCGCCATTTTGACACTCCTCGCCGGAATCGGCATTTTCCTAATCGCCTGCCAGATGATGAGTTCCAACCTCGAATCTGCAAGTTCCGAAAGACTCAAAAGACTCTTTGAGCGCGCCTCCGGAAACAAATTTATCGGAGTGGGAATAGGTACCGTAGGCACTGCACTCATACAGAGTTCCGGAGCCACCACCGTAATGACCATCGGTTTCGTAAATGCTGGCATCATATCACTTGTTCAGGCTGCGACCATAATCTACGGTGCCAATATAGGTACAACTGTCACGGCACAAATCGTAGCACTGGGTATGTTCGGCAGAAATGCCCTCTCCACCACAGTCATTTTTTCGGCCTTTGCCGGCATAGGCGCCTTCGTCAGTCTCTTTTCGAAGACCAGCCATTGGAAAACGCTGGGAGGAGTATTCACCGGATTCGGAATGCTCTTCGTTGGACTTGCACTTATGAGCGGCTCAATGGAAGAGTTCGCAGCCCTCGACTCCGTCAAGATTTTCCTGTCAAAAATCGGAAACCCCATCCTCCTCGTGCTCATAGGAACCATTTTCACCGCCATCATCCAAAGTTCCTCGGTTATGACCTCCATAGCGCTGGCTATGGTAGTGACAGGCCTCATATCACTGGATCAGGGCATTTTTCTCACGATGGGTTCCAATATAGGTTCCTGCGTCGTGACTATGATAGCGGGTATGACCAGCGGGAAAAATGCCAAGAGAACTGCAATGATACACTTGATGTTCAACTGCACAGGTGTCATCATCTTTATGGTAGCAGGATATTTTCTCACTTTTCTAAGCGGGAATGTCCTCAGCTACGGCACTATCTTCAACGATATGTTCCCCGGAGTTCCCCAGACCCAGCTCGCTATGTTCCACACATTCTTCAATGTCCTCACAGTAGTCATTATGCTCCCTCTCACAAATCTGCTGGTCCGCACGGTAATACGACTTATTCCGAACCGGGAAGAAGAAAAACAAGATGAAATCCTGAAGCTCCACTTTGTCAATGACAATATCCTCAGTACGCCACCTATGGCCGTATCACTCCTGAAACGTGAAATCATCAATATGGCCGACATCGCTGTCAGTAACTTCGACAGGTCAGTTGACATCATCTCCACCCTGAATTTTGAAGAAAAGGATTTGTTCTACCAGATGGAAAGCAAGATTAATTTCATCAACAGACAGTTGATAGACTTCGTGGTAAAACTCTCAGACAAATCCGGACTCAGTGAACATGACCGCGTCTATATCTCCACCACATACCGTTCCATACGCGACATCGAACGAATCGGAGACTATGCGGTCAACATAGTGGAATATGCCGAAGCTCTTCAGAAATCGAACGAGCATTTCTCAGATAATGCCCTCTATGAAATCAGTCAACTGAAAATACTGGTTCACTCCCTCTACGAAAAAGCCATAAAAGCCTATACCCTCGAAGACATAGAGTCCCTCTCCGAGGCCAATGTTATAGAAGAGCAAATAGACGATTACACCAAGAGTATGGAAGACAACCATATAGTCCGTATGACCAAGGGCATCTGC
>JAGHUZ010000113.1 GCA_018064575.1 Candidatus Minthomonas equi | reverse complement strand
CCGTCACCCTCCGCAAGTCTTACGGCGGTTCACATATCGTAATGAGCTGCAAGCAGCTCCGCGGTGACATCAACTACGCCTGGCCTACAGCCAATATCGCTGTTATGGGCGCTGACGGTGCCGTCGGCGTTCTCTATGCCAAGGAACTCAAAGCCGAGACAGACGATGCCAAGAGAGCGGAACTGGCCGAATCCAAGAAGAAAGAGTACAACGACCTCTTCTGCAATCCTTACAAGGCGGCTTCCTACGGTTACATCGACGATGTCATCGAGCCCAGAAATACCCGTTTCCGCGTAATCCGCGCCCTTGAGCAGCTCTCTACCAAGAAGCTCAGCAATCCCGCGAAGAAACACGACAACCTCCCTCTCTAATACGTGAAGTGACGATGATGAAAAAAATAATTATCATAAGCGTATCCCTGTTTCTCGCACTGAGTCTGTCAGCGCAGAACCAGGCCGATATGTACCTGAATGAACTGCTCGTAACCAACACGGCGGACTTTCAGGATGATTTCGGTCAGCAGAATGCCTGGTTCGAGCTGTTCAACTCTTCTTACGGAACAGTGGACATAGGAGGATGCTTCCTCACGAACGACCGTAACAATCCGAAAAAATACATCATACCCAAAGGAGATGTCCTGACGAAAATCAAACCGCGTCAGCACGTCCTTTTCTGGGCTGATAACCAGCCTTTCCACGGTACGTTCCACGTAAATTTCACACTTGCTGAATCTGACTCCATTTTCTTCGTAGCCAGTGACGGCCGTACTGTTATCGACTGCATCGCAGTTCCCAAGAATCTCTCCGAAAACGTTTCCTTCGGACGTCTCGATGACGGAAAAGGAACAAAAGACGGCAAGGGAACCGGTTGGGCAGTTATGGAAAGGACTTCCCCGAGCACCAACAACTCCGGAGTTGACGGAAAAACCAAAAGCCAGATAATGGCTGAAACAGACCCATACGGCGGCATTATGGCCCTCATCGCTATGTCAACGGTATTTATGGCACTCATCGTGCTCTGCTTCCTTTTCAAGGGTGTGGCCAAGATTTCTATGAACAGTCAGGACAAGAAGAGTAAGGCCACCCAAAAAAGCGCCAGCGTCGAAGCCAAGACTGTATCCGTTACAGAGGCTTCCGCAGAATCGTTCGCAGCCATCGCTATGGCACTGCATCTATTCAACGAAGAGAATCAGGCCCACGATGATGAAAGTTTCGTAGTGACACAGGTTCACACGGATAGAACATACTCACCCTGGAGCTCGAAGATTTATACTCTTCGCCAGACCCCTCAGATTATCAAAAAATAAAAATTCAGCATTACAGTAATGAAAGAATACAAACTTAAGATAAACGGTAACGACTATAACGTAACCATCAATGACGTTGAGGAAACAGTCGCCTACGTTGAGGCTAACGGTACTCCCTTCAAGGTCGAGTTCGAAAAGCCCATCACCAAACCGAAAACCATCACAGTAATCAACAAGCCCAAGTCTGCCGCTCCCGCTGCTCCCGCAGTTCAGGTCAACAAACCCGCAGCTGCCGTTCCCGCCGGAGGAAATGCAGTCAACTCACCCCTTCCCGGTGTAGTTCTCGAAATTTCCTGCAAGGACGGTGAAGCCGTAAAACAGGGACAGAAGATTCTCGTTCTCGAGGCTATGAAAATGGAAAATATAATCGAAGCCCCCGCAGACGGTACCATTTCCTATAAGGTAGGGAAAGGCGATTCCGTTCTCGAAGGTGCTGTATTAGCAGTTATCGCATAAGTATGAGTACAGGTGCTACCATAATCGAGAATCTGAAGATGTTCTGGTCGTTCACCGGATTCCACAACGCGACCGTCTCGCATCTTATTATGATTCTCATCGGCTTGATTTTCATTTATCTTGCCATAAAGAAAGATTGGGAGCCTATGCTTCTCGTACCCATCGGTTTCGGTATCCTCATAGGCAATATTCCCCTCTTCCCCGGCCTTCAGGTAGGTGTCTACGAAGAAGGTTCGGTACTCAACATCCTCTATCAGGGTGTAAAGCAGGGCTTCTATCCCCCTCTGATTTTCCTCGGCATCGGTGCCATGACCGACTTCTCCGCACTGATTTCCAATCCTAAACTGCTGCTCATCGGAGCCGCTGCCCAGCTTGGTATCTTCGGAGCATACGCCATCTCTCTGGCCATCGGATTCACTCCTTCGGAAGCAGGTGCCATCGGCATCATCGGCGGCGCTGACGGTCCTACCGCCATCTTCCTCTCAGGCCGTCTGGCTCCGGACCTTATGGGTGCCATCGCCGTTTCGGCATATTCATATATGGCACTCGTTCCGGTTATCCAGCCCCCCATTATGAGACTCTGCACCACCAAAAAGGAGAGACTCATCCGTATGAAGCCACCCCGTCCGGTATCACCCGTGGAGAAAAAGATATTCCCCATCATCGGATTCCTTCTTACCGCATTCATCGTACCTTCAGGTATTCCCCTGCTCGGTATGCTGTTCTTCGGTAATCTCATCAAGGAAAGCGGTGTTACACGCCGTCTGGCCAACACTGCTTCAGGTCCGCTGATCGATATCGTCACCATCCTCATCGGAATCACCGTAGGTGCCTCCACACAGGCAGACAAGTTCCTTCAGGGTTCATCTGTCCTGATTTTCGGTATCGGTGCCCTTTCATTCGTAATCGCCACCTTCGGCGGTGTACTCTTCGTTAAATTCTTCAACCTCTTCCTCAAGGAAGGCAACAAGATTAACCCGCTTATCGGTAACGCCGGTGTATCTGCCGTTCCCGATGCCGCACGAGTATCACTGAACGTAGGTCTGGAATATGACAAGACCAATTATCTTCTTATGCACGCGATGGGTCCGAACGTAGCGGGGGTAATCGGTTCCGCCGTAGCTGCCGGTATCCTGCTCGGATTCCTGGCATAAGGTCTCCGTCATAAGAATCAAAAAAGAGAGTGGCTGCATTCCAGTCACTCTCTTTTTCAATAATGCTTGATTATCAGCTTTGATTCATTGTTGTCAATGGTTACGCTGCCGAACTTTTCTATGGCGGACTGTCCGAGCAGGAGCGGCGCTT
>JAGHUZ010000045.1 GCA_018064575.1 Candidatus Minthomonas equi | reverse complement strand
ACCGGGACACCAGTTTACTGAAGTCTCGCCCTGATATGCGATTCTGTACTGCATCAGTATATCCGACTTGACTTCTTCTGAAAACCCATTCCATTCAGCGGCCGTAAAGACATCCACGGCACCGCTTGCTGCATTCACGGCAGCATTACCCTCCTTTTCAAAACGCTCGACAAGTGCCTCTATCGGCCGGGCCTTGTCACTGTCCCTGTCATACCAGTGGCCGAACATCTGCAGAAATGCCCACTGAGTCCACTTGTAATAAGCGGGATTACAGGTACGCACCTCACGGGACCAGTCATAGGAAAAACCTATGCGGTCCATCTGTTGACGGTAACGGGCTATATTCTGTTCAGTGGTAATTTCAGGATGCTGCCCAGTCTGAATGGCATACTGCTCGGCAGGAAGGCCGAAAGCATCATATCCCATAGGATGAAGCACATTGAACCCCTTCAATCTCTTGTATCTGCTGTAAATATCGGAAGCTATATATCCGAGCGGATGTCCGACGTGAAGCCCGGCACCGGATGGATAAGGGAACATATCCAGCACATAGTACTTGGGCTTGTCACTTTTATTGTCTGTCTTGAAAGTGTGATTGGCCGCCCAGAACGCCTGCCATTTCTTTTCAATTTCGAGGAAATTATACTCCATTTCTATTCGCGCTTGATTAAAGTCGCGAATATAACATTTTTCCGTGCAGTCAGGAAAGAAGACTCACCTCTTTTTCAATTTGAATTCCACAGGCACCGACATCTTCACTCTCACCTTTTCCTTCCCCAGAAGAGCGGGTTTCCATTTAGGGGATGCTCTCACCACTTTCTCCGCTTCATCAGCCAAATCCGAATCAGGATATTTGGTGGCAGTGACATTAGTAACGGAACCGTCTTTTTCCACGACGAACTCCACTATCACCCGTCCCTGAACTCCTGCCGAAAGTGCCGCTTCAGGATAACGGAGATACACATATACCCATTTCTGCAAAAACGCCCTTTCATCCGAATGATAAAATTGAGGGGCGCGGTCCACTTCATACGGAGACCATATCTTGTCCGATGATACTTCATCCGCAGAGATTTCATCAATGGAAGAAGATGTGTAAGTTCTGACTATTTTCTTATCCATCGCAGCGACCTTCAACATCAAATCGAAAGAAAATTCACAGACCAGTTCCATACCATCGTAATTGAGAGTGGATGCTTCGTCCCGTATCGAATAC